>JADHLK010000006.1 GCA_016780695.1 Alphaproteobacteria bacterium
TCCCAGCTGCCCGGCGCACCTTTCGTATGGGCCAGCTGCAGCGGCAACAACACTTCTGAGGCATAGCCATAGCTGTCCAGACCAAACAGGGAGAATCGCTGCGGCACCGGAAAATCCAGCGCAACTGGCGGCCCGTCAGCAGATCCCTCATATAGGCGCGGCGGCAAACCGGCATCACCGGGGCTGCGCCAATAGACCTTCCAGCCAGGCTGCAGCAAAAATTCCACAGCTGCCGGAATCTTGTCCAGATCCCCAACTGCTTGCGTCGCCGCCACCAGCCTTATTTCGGCAAAATCGGTGCGTAGCCACGGCCCCTCAGCAGCCTGCAAGGCAGGCATCTGGGCAAGGCTGGCCAACAGCAGCAAGGCCGCCAGCCTCAGCATCTTGAAGAAACCGATGGTAACCATGCCTGAAGTCATACTGGAATGGCCACTATTTGCAAAGAGCCATCAAAGCATTTGCCGCTGAATGTTAAGCGGGCTAGACTCCGGGGCATGACACAGTTTCACGAACCACCTATTTTATCGAATTTGACTGGCCAGCTGCTGATTGCCACCCCGCAGATGGATGATACCCGCTTTCAGAAATCGGTTATTCTGATGTGCCAGCATGACAGTAACGGGGCGATGGGGCTGATTGTCAACAAGCCGATGGAAGAGCTGACGCTGGCCGGGCTGGCGAAAAATCTGAAAATGGAAACACCCCGCTTTGATGGGGCGGCGGCCGTGCTGAATGGCGGGCCGGTTGAGCCGCGCCGCGGCCATGTGCTGCATGGGCCGGATCAGATCATGCCCGGTTCGGTGGCTGTCACAGAAGATATTTTTATGAGCCTGCACCGCGATATGATTACCGAGATTGTGCGCGGGCTAGGCCCGGCTGACTGGCGGATCATGCTGGGTCATGCTGGCTGGGCAGCTGGCCAGCTGGAAGAGGAAATCCGCCAGAATATGTGGTTTCATGCCGGGGCTGAGGCCAGTCTGGTCTTTGCCGGGGAAGCAGGCCGCATCTGGCCGGATAGCTATGCCAGCGCCGGCATTGATGCCAGCCGCCTGTCGCCGGTATCCGGTCAGGCCTAGGCAGCCAGCAGACGGGCCAGCTGATCATTGCCCATCAGCCTGTGTTCCGGTCCTACCACGGAAAGCGCTGGGCCCGGCCCGGACAACAAGCGGCGGGCCATCGCTGAAATATCTGCCGCGCTGACCGCCTCAATCTGGCTGATCAGCGCCTCAGCTGATTGCGGGGCACCAAACAGCAAAATCTGGCGGGCCAGCGAATCTGTCATGCCAGCAACCGAATCCCGCCCCATCAGCACCGCCGCCTTCAGCTGCGCCTTCGCCCGGGCCAGCTCATCCGAACCCACCGTGACGGTGAGCTCTGCCAGGCTGGCAGCTGCCACTTCCAGCAATTCATCCATCTGCTGCGGGGCAGTGCCGGCATAAACACCAAACAGGCCGCTATCTGAATAAAGCTGGGTGAAAGAGAAAATTGAATAGCATAATCCGCGCTCCTCACGCACCCGCTGGAACAGGCGCGAGGACATACCGCCGCCATAGAGGCTGGAAAGCAGCAACAGGGAAAACCGCCCGTCATCCAGCACCGAAAGCGCTTGCAGGCCAAACAGGATATGGCTTTGTTCCAGATCCCGCTCAGCCACTGATCGGCCCGGCGCAAAGCCCGGTTTCTGGCGGGGATCCATTTTTGCGGCAGGTAGCCCGGCCAGCTTTTCGCCCACCATCTGAAGCAAGCTGGCATGATCGATCTGGCCCGCCGCGCAGACCAGCATCCGGTCCAGCCCATAGCAGCGGCCCATCCAGCCTTGCAAATCTGTCCGCCTGAAGCCTGATACGCTGTCCACCGTGCCCAAAATGGACTGGCCCATCACATGGTCAGGAAAGGCAATTTCGGAGAATTTCTCAAATACCAGATCATCGGGTGCATCCAGTGTCTGGCCGATTTCCTGAATAATCACACCGCGCTCGCGTTCCAGCTCATGATCCGGCAGGGTTGAGGCCGTCAGTATATCAGCCAGCACATCCACCGCCAGCTCCAGCTGCTCTGGCAGGACGCGGATATAATAGGCGGTTTCCTCTCTGGCGGTATGGGCATTCATATAGCCGCCGACATTTTCCACCGCTGCTGCGATCTCCGCCGCATTGCGCCGCTCGGTGCCCTTGAAAGCCATATGTTCCAGCATATGGGCAATGCCCTGCTCTCCGGCCCGCTCATCGCGCGCGCCGGCAGCCACCCAGATACCAACCTGCACCGAATGTGCCTCTGCCATCTGCAGGCTGGCGACCCGCAAGCCGGAATCCAGCTGGCTGACTTGCGGGCTGGCCGCGCTCATTTGCGGCGTTCCTGTTCCATGAGCGAGATCAAAGCCGCTTTATCATTGCGGCAGCGCAGGCTGGCCTCCTCGCGATCCATCAAATCTGCCAAATGGTCCGGCAGCTGCGGGGTCTGGCCCGAAGCCTTTTGCACCGCATCAGGGAATTTAGCCGGATGCGCGCAAGCCAGCGATACCAGCACCGTATCTGACCCGACAAGGCCGGTCTCCTTAGCCTGCCAGGCGGCCCCCAGCCCGACAGCAGAATGCGGATCAATCAGCTGTCCATGCTGGCGCCAAATCTTGTCAATCACCGCTTTGGTCGCCGCATCATCCAGACAGAAGGCGGCGAAATCCTGCTGCGCGCGCGTCAAAATCTCCTGCGGCACGGCAAAGCGGCCCTGGCTGGAAAATTCAGCCATCAGCCCGCGAACCCGCGCCCCGTCCCGGCCCAGCAATTCAAAGAGCAGCCTCTCAAAATTGGAAGAAACCTGAATATCCATGGACGGGCTGAGAGAGGGGCGCACCGTCTCTCTTTGCATCATCCCATCGGCAAAAAACCGGGTTAGAATATCATTCTGGTTAGAGGCAATGATCAGCCGTTCAATCGGCAGGCCCATCTGCATGGCCGCCCACCCGGCAAAGACATTACCAAAATTGCCGGTCGGCACGCTGAAGGCAATCTTTTGCTGCGGGCCGCCCAATGCCAGCGCAGCGGAAAAATAATAGACAATTTGCGGCATCAGCCGCGCCCAGTTGATCGAATTCACCGCTGACAGGCCGACCCTATCCCGGAATGTATGATCATTGAAACACGCCTTGACCAAATCCTGGCAATCATCAAAATCACCGGCCAGCGCAATCGCGTGCGCCCCGTCCGCCAGCACAGAAGTCATCTGCTTTTGCTGCACGGCTGAGACACGGCCTTCTGGAAACAGGATAAAAATATCTACCGCCGCCCGGCCCTTGAAAGCCTCCAGGGCGGCTGAGCCGGTATCGCCGCTGGTGGCCCCCAAAATCACCGCCCGCTGTCCGGTGCGCTGCAAGGCCCGATCAAAGGCGCGGGCCAGAAACTGCATCGCATAATCCTTAAAGGCAATGGTCGGGCCGTGAAACAGCTCCAGCAGATGCAGCCTGTCGGTCAGCCGGGTCAGCGGGGCAACCGATGGATGATCAAAACCGGCATAAGCCTCTTCTGCCATTTGGGTCAGCTCAGCCTCGCTCACCTCAGTGCCGGTAAAGCGGGCCATAATCCGGCCGGCCAGCTGGGCATAGGAGAGCGGGCGCATCGCCTCTATCTCCTCTATGGTAAAACGCGGCCAGCTGGCTGGCAGGAACAGCCCGCCATCACGGGCCAGACCGGTCAGCAGGGCCTCTTCATAGCCGATCGGCCCATGCTGGCCTCTGGTGCTGATATAATCCATCTTGCTCTAGCTATTTCTGCTTTGTTTGTGGTGCTGCTGGCGGGCGGCCAAAGCCAAGCCGACCCTGTGCATGATGAAAAGCGATATACACCCCCAGCAGCGACAGCGCCAGCCCAAACCAGGTCAGGGCATAGTTCAAATGGGCATTAGGCAGGTCAATACGCACCCGTGCCGCAATCGGCAAGGTGATCACCTCTCCCACCCGGACAGCATCAGCATAATAGCCGGTCTGCACTGCCTCACGGCCCAGAAAAGTGGCAATCTCAGCCGGGATCAAGGTGAACCAGAACCCCTTTTGCGGGTCATTCTCCGGCACAAAATAACCGCGTTTCTGGGGCAAGCGGATAATCGCCTGCAATTCTGTTTCGCCCAGCGTCAGGGAAAAGGTGCGTTTTTCCTGCGGCCTGTATTCTTCGGAAACCCAGCCCCTATTAACCAGAATCTGCATCCCGCTGGTATCAATAAAGGGGGTGACCACATGAAAGCCGGCATTGCCTTCATAGGTGCGGCCGGTCAGAAAAATCTCTGCGCCGTGATCAAAACGGCCCACCAGCTGCACACGGCGAAACCGATTCTGCTGGGGCGGGCCGACCTCCTCCAGCCGGATCGGCGGAGCGGTCGCAGCCGTTTCCAGCTCAGCAATCAGGTCAGTCTTCCAGGACAGGCGTTGCAGCTGCCAGCTGCCAAGGGCTAGCAGCGTGATCAGCGCCGGGACAGTGAACAAGGTCGGCAGCAGCATGGCTCGAAAATACATGGGTCAGTCTCTTTGCCTAAAATCAGGGCTATACAGGCCGGGCAGTCCGGGTGTGCCTGCAAAATGGGGCATCCGTGACAAAAAAGCAACCGGCCCGCAAGCGGCAATCTGGCGGGCCGGCCAAAATCCCCTGCCAGCTGGGCCCAGCCAGCCGACTCGGAGCTGTTCTGTTATCTGATCACCCGCCCCACCAATAAACAGCGACAAACAGGAACAGCCAGACCACATCAACAAAATGCCAATACCAGGCTGCCGCCTCAAAACCGAAATGCTGATCAGCGGTGAAATGGCCGCGCACGCCGCGCAGCAGGCAGACCAGCAAAAACAATGTGCCGACAATCACATGAAAGCCATGGAACCCGGTCGCCATGAAAAAGACGGACGGATAAATTCCGTCAGTAAAACCAAAGGGCGCATGGCTATATTCAATCGCCTGCAGACCGGTGAACAAGATACCGAGTGCCACCGTCAAGGACAGCCCGATAATAAAATCGCGCCGGTTATCATGCTGCAGGGCATGATGCGCCCAGGTCACCGTGCAGCCAGACAGCAACAGAACCAGTGTATTAATCAGCGGCAGATCGAACGGGTTGAAAGTCTCAATGCCCTCTGGCGGCCAAAGCCCCCCGACCGGAAACAGGGCGCTGTCAAAAAAGGCCCAGAAAAAGGCAACAAAAAACATCACCTCTGAGGCGATGAACAGCATCATGCCATAGCGCATACCAATCTGCACAATCGGCGTATGATGGCCTTGATATTCAGCCTCACGGATAACATCGCGCCACCACAGAAACATGGTCAGGATAACCAGCGCCAGACCCGCACCCAGCACCCAATGGCCGAGGCTGTGATCATGCATATACATCGCCCCGCCAAGAGCTGAGATAAACCCGGCTGCCGCCCCGGCGGCTGGCCATGGGCTGGGTTCTACCAGATGATAGGGATGTTGTTGTGTGCCGCTCATTTTTCAGTCTCCTTGCTAAGCCCCCGAAGGAAAATCTGACCAGCTATTTGCCGATCCTCTATTAGTCTAGCTCTTGTCAGCCTGGCTGCCCTGTAGTGCAAAAAAAGTATAGGACAGGACGATTTCATTCACCTGTCTGGTATTCACATCCGCCCCAATATCCGGATCGATAAAGAAGCGCACCGGCATATCGATTGACTCCCCTGCTGCCAGCTCCTGTTCGGTGAAGCAGAAACAGTCAATCTTCATAAAATAGGGCCCGGCCTTGGCCGGTGTCACATTAAAAGTCGCGGTCCCAACGCTGGGCGCATCGCCGATATTGGTTGCCCGGTAGCGAATCACCACCTCTTCCCCGGGGCGCAGGCTGACCGGCCCGTCTATCGCCTCAAAATGCCAGTTCAGGGCCGGGTTCACATTCGCATCAAAGCGCACATTAACCGGCGGGCCGGCAACCGGGCTGGCCGGGGCACTGCTCGCCTGCTGTGTGGTACCGCCAAAGCCGGTCACCCGGCAAAACAGATCATAAAGCGGCACCGAGGCATAAGCCAGCGCCACCATCCCGGCCACAACCAGACCCAGCACGGCCAGCATCCGCCGGTTGCGCGGCTCCCAGCCTGGTGTCTGTTGCAATTCGGCGGTCATCAATCCGCCCCCATCCGCACAATGGTAATCACATAGAACAAGACCGCCAGCGAGGCGATCACCCCCAGCAGGGCAAAATTGCGCTTGCGCCGCATTTGCAGCATCTCAGCTGCGGTCTTTGGCTCTTGCTTGTCTTTTGATGCGCTCACAGCCACCCCCGCAACACCTGATCTGCCATCAAACCGGCAAATATCAAAAACAGATAGAAAATGGAAAATTTGAACAGGCCAAGGGCGCGTTTTTCATCCCCGAAGCGCATCAGCATCGCCGCCTGCCAGACAAAGACCAGCCCCAGCGCGCCGGCCACCAGCCCATACCAGACAGAAGCCAGCCCGGTTGCCACTGGCAGCACCGCCAAGGGGGCCAGTATCAGCGCATAAATCAAAATCTGCTTGCGGGTCTCTTTTGCGCCGGCAACCACCGGCAACATCGGCACGCCGGCCTTTTTGTAATCCGCATGCCGGAACAGGGCGAGTGCCCAGAAATGCGGCGGGGTCCAGAAAAAGATAATGGCAAACAATAACAAGCTGTTCAGTGTAACCTCGCCAGTGACCGCCGCCCAGCCAACCAGCGGCGGCAACGCCCCGGCAGCCCCGCCAATGACAATATTCTGCGGCGTGCGGCGTTTCAGCCAGACCGTGTAAATCACCGCATAGAAGAAGATAGTGAAAGCCAGCAGACCGGCCGCCAGATAGCCAGCGCTCAAAGCCAGCACCAGCACCGAGAGGGCCGCAGCGATCAACCCGAAGGCCAGCGCTTCAGAGGGCGCAATCTTGCCTGCTGGCAACGGGCGGGACCGGGTGCGCGCCATCACTGAATCCATATCGCGATCATACCATTGGTTAATCGCCCCGGACGCCCCGGCCCCAACCGAAATAGCCAGCAGCGAGATCAGAGCCAGCACCGGATGCGCCTCGCCGCCTGACAGATACATTCCGGCCAGACAGGTAAAGATCACCAGACTCATCACCCGCGGCTTCATCAGCGCCAGATAATCACCTGCTGAGGCAAGCTGGCCTGCCTCAGTAAAATGCGTCTCAGAGCTGCGCACCCGAATGGTCATGTCTGACCGCTCCCTCACTTAATCTTTGGCAGCGTGTCGAAAGTATGGAAAGGCGGCGGTGAACTCACCTGCCATTCCAGCGTCGTTGCCCCCTCACCCCAGGGATTCATCGCAGCCTTGCGGCGGGAAATAAACGCCTCTGCAATAATTCCAAGGAACAGGATGGCCCCGGCCGCGCTGATATAGGAGCCGATAGACGCCACATAATTCCAGCCAGCAAAAGCGTCTGGATAGTCGATATAGCGGCGCGGCATCCCGGCCAGACCCAGAAAGTGCATCGGGAAAAAGGTCAAATTCACACCGATAAAGGTGATCCAGAAATGCAGCTTGGCCAAACCTTCATGATATTCAAAGCCGGTCATCTTGGAGAACCAGTAATAAAAACCGGCAAACAGTCCAAACACCGCCCCCAGCGACAAGACATAATGGAAATGGGCAATCACATAATAGGTATTATGCAAAACCACATCCATACCGGCATTGGCCAGAACCACACCGGTCACCCCGCCAACAGTGAACAGGAAGATAAAGCCAATCGCCCAGAGCATCGGCACGCCAAAGCGGATAGAGCCGCCCCACATGGTCGCAATCCAGCTGAAAATCTTCACACCTGTCGGCACCGCGATCACCATCGTTGCGGCGGTGAAATAGGCGCGGGTATCCACATCCATGCCGACTGTATACATATGGTGCGCCCAGACGATAAAGCCGACAAAGCCAATCGCCACCATCGCATAGGCCATACCCAGATAGCCAAAGACCGGCTTCCGCGAAAAGGTGGAAATGATATGGCTGACAATGCCAAAGGCCGGCAAGATCATAATATAGACTTCCGGATGGCCAAAGAACCAGAACAGATGCAGGAACAAAATCGGATCGCCGCCGCCTTCTGGAATAAAGAAGGTGGTGCCGAAATTCCGATCAGTCAGCAACATGGTAATCGCCCCGGCCAGCACTGGCACCGCCAGCAACAGCAAGAAAGCGGTGATCAGCATCGCCCAAACAAATAGCGGCATTTTGTGCAGCGTCATGCCGGGTGTGCGCATATTGAAAATCGTAGTGATGAAATTGGCCGCCCCCAGAATAGAGGACACCCCGGCCAGATGGAGCGAGAAAATAGCCAGATCCATCGACATCCCCGGCGTGCCGAGTGACGAGGAAAGCGGCGGGTAAATCGTCCAGCCAACCCCGGCCCCGCCATCCATCACTGCTGATAACAGCAGCAGCACAAAAGACGGCGGCAACAGCCAGAAGGAAATATTATTCATTCTGGGGAAGGCCATATCCGGCGCGCCGATCATAATCGGCACAAACCAGTTACCAAAGCCGCCAATCAGCCCCGGCATCACCACAAAGAACACCATGATAAGCCCATGGGCGGTGGTAAAGACATTCCAGACATGGCCATCTGCCATATACTGAACCCCCGGCTCCATCAGCTCCATACGCATAAAGATGGAAAAACCACCGCCGATAAAGGCAGCAAGGATGGCAAAGATGATATACATCGTGCCGATATCCTTGTGGTTCGTGGAATAAAGCCAGCGCCGCACAAATCCGGTGGGCGCGCCGTGATCATGATGGGCAGAAGCTGATTGTACACTCATCTGGTTTCTCCTCAACTCTCTGTCGGACTATTGCGCCGCAGCCAGACGCAGGATTTTCTCCCGGTCTGCCATGGCAAATTCAGCTTTGGCTGTTTCCAGCCAGGTGGCATATTCAGCCGGCGGCAGGGCCTGCACGACAATCGGCATATAAGCATGATTGATGCCGCAAATCTGGTTGCACTGGCCGTAATAGGTCTTCTTGCCCTCTGGCACATCAATCCAGGCCTCATTGATGCGGCCTGCTATCGAATAGGTCTGCACCGCCAGAGACGGCACAAAGAAAGAATGCATCACATCATTGCCGGTAATCAGCAGCTTGATGCGCGTGCCGGCAGGAACCACCATCGGATAATCAACACTCAGCAGGCGCGGCTGACCCGGCTCCAGATCCTCAGCCTCGATCATATAGCTGTCGAAAGCCAGCTCCTCATCTGGATATTCGTAATTCCAATACCACTGATTGCCGGTGACCTTGATCACCATATCGGTGTTTTGGGTTTCATCCATGTAATAGAGCAGGCGGAAGGACGGCACCGCTATGACCAGCAGAATCAGAACCGGGATCACGGTCCAGAGAATTTCCACCGTTGTATTATGCGTGGTCTTCGATGGCGTGGGATTCGCTGAGGCCCGAAAGCGCAGGCATACATAAACCAGCAAGGCCAGCACAAAAACTGAAATAAGGGTAATAATAACCAGCAGCAGATTATGCAGGCTATCGGCCTTTTCCGCGATAGAGCCAGCAGGTTCCTGAAGCCCCAACTGCCAGGCAAACGGCTCAGCAGCAAAGGCCGGGCCGTTCAGCCCCATCGCCAGCAGCACAAACGCCAGGGCAAGCAGCCCCATCAGGCGCGGCCCCGGAATAGGCGTCTCGACTGCCCTTTTGCACAGGCGGCTATTCGTCATGCTTTTGTCCCCCTTGACGACATAGTCCGGAACGCCCCGCCCTTTCGCCGGACGGCCCCCGGAATGAGATATATCTTCAAGAGTTACTACTAGACTTTTTTACCGGCTGTGAAAAGCCCCATGCGACCGCCTGTCGCGCTGTATTTATACCGGTTTTTTCCAGCAGGTAAAAAGCAGGCGCAGAGCTTGAAAAACAGGCGCGTTGCGCGCATTATCACAAGGGAGAAAAAACCGCCGGATACCCCGGTTGGGCGCGGCTCCCCGGTTACTGCAAAAAGGCACAGTTCAAAATGGATGCACTTTCCCGCACAGATGATATTTTCTTCTCCCGCAACGGACTTGACCCGAAACAGACCGAGGCGCTGGTGGCCGAAGCGCTGGCCGGGGCAGATGATGGGGATTTGTTTCTGGAAATGCGCCATTCCGAGATGCTGAGCTTTGATGACGGGCATCTGCGCAATGCCAGCTATGATCAATCCAGCGGCTTTGGCCTGCGTGCCATTGCCGGAGAGGCGGATGGCTTCGCCCATGCCGGAGAGTTGAGCCAGGCGGCCCTTCAGCGGGCTGCTGAGGCGGTGCGATCTGTTGCATCTGGCCATGGCGGTGTGCTGGCCCTGCCGCCCGGCGGGGCAGCCAACCAGCCACTTTACACGGACGAAAACCCGCTTGAAGAAACCCGCTTTGAGACAAAAGTCGCTCTGTTGCAGGAAATGGACAGCTATGCCCGCGCCCTTGACCCGCGTGTCAAACAGGTTTCGCTGTCGCTGGCCGGTTCCTGGCAGGCGGTGCGCCTGATCCGGCCGGATGGCTGGCAAGCAGCGGATATTCGCCCGCTGGTCCGGCTCAATGTATCGGTCATGGTGGAACAGGATGGCCGTATGGAAACTGGCTCCAGCGGGGCTGGCGGGCGGGTGCTGTTTGGTCAGTATATGCGCCCGAACAATTGGCAAAAACAGGTCAAGGAAGCTCTGCGGCTGGCCCTGCTGGGGCTGGAGTCTGTCGCCGCCCCGGCAGGCGAGATGGATGTGGTTCTGGGGCCGGGCTGGCCGGGTGTTATGCTGCATGAGGCTGTCGGACACGGCCTGGAAGGGGATTTCAACCGCAAGGGAACTTCTGTTTTCTCAGGTAAAATTGGCGAACAGGTGGCAGCGCGCGGGGTGACCGTGGTGGATGATGGCACTTTTGCTGACCGGCGCGGTTCGCTCAGTATCGATGATGAGGGCACCCGCTCGGCCCGCAATGTGCTGATCGAGGACGGGATTCTCAAAGGCTATATGCAAGACCGCCAAAATGCCCGGCTGATGGGGGTAGAGCCAACCGGAAACGGGCGGCGCGAATCCTATGCCAGCTTGCCGATGCCGCGCATGACCAACACTTTCATGGAAGCAGGCAGCCAGGACCCGCAAGAAATTATCGAATCGGTGAAAAAGGGGCTTTATGCAGTGAATTTTGGCGGTGGCCAGGTGGATATTACCTCTGGCAAATTTGTCTTTGCGGCCTCGGAAGCCTATTTGATTGAGGATGGTAAAATCACCGCCCCGGTGAAGGGCGCAACGCTGATCGGTAACGGGCCGGAAGCGATGCGCCGGATCAGCATGATCGGCACCGATCTAAAATTAGATGACGGGGTGGGCACTTGCGGCAAATCCGGCCAATCCGTGCCGGTTGGGGTTGGCCAGCCCAGCTTGCGGATGTCCGGCATTACGGTTGGCGGCACACAGGCCGGCTAGACAGCTGCCATACGCCGGCCCAACAGCAGAATAACCGCCAGCAATAACAAGGTGATCAGCGCGGCAAAACCAAAATTAAGGGTGCTGCCCCCAAAGGCATAAAAGGGTCCGGCAATGCTGAGCCCGATAACCTGGCCCAGCGATCCAAACCCCTGCACCAGCCCCAGCGATCCCCCCATCTCGCCCCGGCGAGCCAGCCGCGAGGACGCCGAGGAGAGGGTCGGGTTGGTAAAGGCAAAACCACAGCAAATCATTGTCGTGCAAAGCCCCAGAAGCAGCAGGGCCGGCAGCTGCGAGAGCAAGCCAAAACTGGCAAACAAAACCGTGCATAGCTGGCCGCAAAAGAGCAGCAATGCGCCAAAACGGGCCGTTGCCATCTCACCCAGCAGGGCAACCACCCGCCCGATCAGCCCGCCTTGCACCAGAATGATGCATAAACCGACCCAGGCGAACAGCAAGCCGGTCTCACGCGCGCCAAAACCCAGCCAGTCCCGCACCAGCAGCACAAAAGAAGCCTCTACCTGGGCAAAACCCAGATTGAAGAAGAAAAATCCCAGCGCAAAAAGCCCCAGCGGCCCAGCCAGCAGCTCTGCCAAACGGCCAAATAAATGCCGCCCTTCAGCGGCTGCTGAGAGGTTGGCCGGGGCGGTCTCCTCCAGACGCAAAGCCAGCAGCAAGGCCAGAAGGCCAAAACCTGCCGCTATCAAAAATGGGGTCTGATAAATCGGGCCAGTGCCAATACCGCTGAACAGCCCGCCAATCGCCGGGCCCAGCACAAAACCGGCCCCCACCGCCGCGCCCATAAATCCCATCAGCCGGGCGCGCTGATCCGGGCTGCTGCGATCAGCTATCATCGCCTGAATGACACCCATATTGCCGGCGGCCAGACCGGCCAGAATACGGGCCACAAACAGGCTGACAATATCTTCGGAAAAGGCAAACCAGATATTCGCGGTGATATTAACAGCCAGCGCAATCAGCAGAATCTGCTTGCGACCAATGAAATCAGACAGCCTGCCCTGCAGCGGATTGCCAACAAACATAGCCAGCGCAAAGCTGGCCAAAAGGGCGGTCATCACCGTTTCCGAATATCCCAGCTCCTCTATCACCGCAAAGGGCAGCACCGGGATCAGCGCGCCAATACCGATGAAATTCACAAATACAACCAGCAGCAGGGCTACCATATTCTGTCACCTCTGCCCGAAATCGCCCGCCACAGGCAATATGCGGCCTGCGGGCAAAACAAGCCCTAATAGTTAAAACGGGTGTAAAGCCGGGTAATATCTTCTCCCCAGCTGCCATGATAGAGGCGCAGCAGCATATCTGCCCGGGTCTCGCCGCTTTTTACAATTTGCTGCAAGGGGGCCAGGAAGATACTTTCATCCTGCCCTTCGCCGTTAATTTTGGCGCGGCGCTGCAACCCGCCCGCAGCAATCGCCAGCAGCTGCTCGGCCAGCTTATGCATCGCATAGCTGCCCAGCTGCCCCTGCAACCCGTCGCGGGCAGCTGAAATCCGGCCAGCCTCCACATCAGCGGCTGTTAGCGGAGCGGCGAGAGCTGCTGCCTCTGCAAGGGCCGTCTCATCATAGAGCAGCCCGACCCAGAAAGCCGGCAGCGCGCAGATATTCTCCCACAGGCCGCTATCCGCCCCGCGCATCTCCAGATAGCCTTTCAAGCGCACTTCGGGAAAGGCGGTGGTAATGTGATCTTCAAAATCTGCCAGCTGCGGGGTCTCCCCGGCATGGCCGGGCAACTCACCTTTCAGAAAATCAGCAAAGGACTCGCCTGCCACATCAATATAGCTATCGCCGCGATGCAGAAAATACATCGGCACCGATAACAGGTAATCCACCCAAGCCTCATAGCCGAATTGCGGATCAAAAACAATTTCCGGCACCCCGCAGCGATCCGGGTCTGTATCTGTCCAGACACGCACCCGCGCCGATTTCCAGCCAGCAGGCTTGCCCTCAATAAAAGGAGAATTGGCAAACAGGGCTGAGGCAACCGGCTGCAAGGCCAGAGCGGTGCGGAATTTGCGCCGCATATCTGCCTCATCAGCATAATCCAGATTGACCTGCACAGTGCAGGTGCGCAGCATCATATCCAGCCCCAAATCGCCTTTTTTCGGCATATAGTCGCGCATAATCCGATAGCGGCCCTTGGGCATCCAGGGAATATCCTCACGCCGCCATTCCGGCTGAAAGCCCAGCCCCACCATGCCAAGGCCCAGCGCCTCAGTAACAACGCGCATCTGTTTGAGATGCCGCCCGGTTTCAGCACAGGTCTGATGCAGGTTTTCCAGCGGTGCCCCGGACAATTCCAGCTGCCCCCCCGGCTCCAGCGTAATGGACCCACCCTGATCCTCTTTCAGCCCGATGAGCGTGCCCTGTTCCAAAATAGGCTGAAATCCCTGCTGATCTTGCAGCATCTGCAACAGCGCGCCGACCCCGTCCGCCCCTTCATAAGGAACCGGGCTGTGATCAGCTGCGCGGAACAAAAATTTTTCATGCTCAGTGCCAATCCGCCAATCCTGCGGGGCGGTGGCGTGATCAGCCAGCCAGGCAATCATATCTGCCTTGGTGAAGGGCGGGTGCGCCGCTGACAGCTTTGACTTTTTCATCACGCCTCTCCGCCTGACAAAATAAAACCAGTGAATTTTACAGAACTGCCGCTCGCTAGATATTCCAGTCACCGCAGGTGGCCTGCCAGAGAGTAAGGGCGGCCAGCGCGGCGGTATCGGCGCGCAATATGCGCCCTCCGAGCGTAATCGGCAAGAGTTTTGACCGGGATTTTATTTTTTTTCGCTCAGCCTCGGTGAACCCGCCTTCCGGCCCGATCAGCAGCGCGGCTTTTTCCCCACTTATTTTTGCCAGCTGCTGGACAGGCGATGGGCTGTCACTGCCTGCTTCTGCCTCATCACAGAAAATCAGCCAGCGATCCGGCTCTAGCTGCTCCAGCAGCCTGTCCAGCGTAATAAACGGCCCCAATTCAGGAATATCCAGCCTTTCCGTCTGTTCAGCTGCCTCGATGATATTAGCCTCCAGACGGCTATCCTTCAGCCGCGTTATCTGGCCGCGTTCTGACTGCACCGGCCAGATTTTTGCCGCCCCCAGCTCCGTCGCCTTCTGGGCAATGAAATCAAGGCGGGCGCGTTTGACCGGCACAAAAATAAGCCAGATATCCGGGGGGCTGGTCTGCGCGGCCAGCTGTTCCAGACAGACCAGCTGAACCTGCTTGCGCCCAACCTCGGTGATCTCGGCCAGCCAGCCACCATCGCGGCCATTGAACAGCAGGATCCGGCCGCCAACACGCTGGCGCATCACCGAGATCAGATAATGGCTCTGGCCGGCATCGGGCGTAATCTGCGCCCCGCTAGCCAGCTGATCCGGGACAAACAGGCGGATGGTTGAAAGCCGTTCTTGCATGGGCTGTTTCTAGCCCTTTTTGCGGGCAGATGGCAAGCATCACCCGGCTTTTCCCCGGCCGGTTTGACAGCCAGGGCTGGACAGGCAGGCCGCCGGGCCGCTATCTGTGGGGCATGGATAAGAAAAGACCGAGCAACACCGCAAGTGACATTGCGCTGGATGGGTTCTGGGGCCGCCTGCCAGCAAGCTGGCAGCCCTTCATCCTGCTGGCCCGGCTGGACCGGCCGATCGGCTGGTGGCTATTGCTGTTGCCCGGCTGGTGGGCAATCCCAGCCAGCACCAGCCACTTGTCCGAAGCGGTCAGGATAATGGCGCTGTTCTGGGCCGGGGCGGTGGTAATGCGCGGGGCGGGCTGTGTTATCAATGATCTAATAGATATGCGCATTGACCGGCAGATTGCCCGCACCGCCGGACGGCCGCTGGCCAGCGGGGCGGTCTCGGTGCTGGCGGCCCTCCTCCTTTGCGGCGGGCTAATGATGGTCGGCTTGTTGGTATTGCTGCAGCTTCCCTGGCAAGCCTGGGTGGTCGGGCTGGCCAGCGCGCCGCTGATTATCCTCTATCCGCTGGCCAAGCGGGTGTTCGGCTTTCCACAGCTGATTCTGGGTCTGGTCTTCAGCTGGGCCGCCTTGCTGGGGCCAGTTGCGGTGACCTCTGACTGGCCCAGCTTTCCGGCCCTCTGGCTCTGGTTTGGCAGCATTTTCTGGGTGGTCGGCTATGATACTATCTATGCGGTTCAGGATATCGCAGATGACCGGCTGACCGGGGTGCGCTCCTCAGCGCTGACGCTGGGGCACGCCCTGCGTCCGGCGGTCGGGCTTTTCTATCTGCTGGCCTGGGGGTTTTTGGGGATCGGGTTTTATGGGCTTCTGGATGGCGGGGTCTGGATGGCGGGCTGGGCTGCGGCCGGGCTGCAGCTGGGTTGGCAGACGGCCAGGCTGGAGCTGGATAACCCCCAGCGGGCCGGCCAGCTGTTCCGCTCCAACCGGGATGCCGGGCTGCTGCTGACAGCCGGTTTGATGGCTGAATTTTTTATCTAGACCAGCAAATCTTCCATAATGTGCCAGGGCGGATTTTCTGGATGCCGGGCCTGCCCCCTTATGGACTGGGCAATTTGCTGGCGCAGCTGGCTGTCTGCCTGTAGCTGGTCGATCCAATCCTCTGGGTTTGACGGGCGCGCAACCCCTGCCAGCTGGCACAGCCGGGCCATGGCAGCGGCCTGATCCAGTGCGGTGAAGCGGCGCTCTTCAGCTGCTATCGCGGCCAGCGAGAGAGCAGCCCCGGTCCCGTCATCCAAAAATCCCTGACGGCTGGCATAGCCATAGACAGGTTGGCCAGCGGCGGGGATTATCTGTGGGGCCAGATGGGTGATACTGCTCGCCTCCCAACGCACAAAATCATAGGCAATGCCGACCGTCTCAGTGCGGTGCATAATCGCCAGCTGGGCCGGTTCCAGCCAGGCTATGTTCAGCGCCACGCGGGTGCCACGGCTGGGAAAGGCAGAGGCCGGAACTGCCGCATAGCCGGACAGGGCCGCAACATGGCAAATATCACAATCATTAAGCTGCGCCGGGCTGACCGGCACTTCTGCTGCTGGCCCGAATTTTCGCAATAGCTGGACCGGGGCCCGGTTGGAGCCAACCGACAGAACCGGCAGCCGCCCATCCAGCTTGACCCGCTCATCCCAGCTCTCAACATGGCCTGCCCGCACAACAAATGCCCCTTGCGGGGCCTGATAGGGGTAATCAAAGGCACGCTGTCTTTCGCTCAGCCGCTCTATTGGCTGCATCCGGCCTGCCTCTGGCTCACACGGACAGCCCGGCCATGACCGGCAGCCCCAACATCAGATTAAGATTCTGCACCGCCGCCCCGCTGGCCCCCTTGCCCAGATTATCCAGCCGCGCACAGAGCCAGAATTGGTCCTCGCTTGCATTGGCAAAAACAGCGATTTCCAGCCGGTCGGTTCCAGCCAGCGCGGTAGCAGCAAAAAACCCATCCTCCAGCCAGTCCGCAGCGCCCACCCCGGCAACGCTGATCAGCGGCTGATCCTGATAGGCTTCGGCATAGAGGGCGTGCAGTTGGCTTGCGTCAACAGGACGGGTAAATTGGCTTTTATGCAGCGGCAGGTGAACCAGCATCCCTTGGGCAAAATCCCCGACAGAGGGCATGAATATCGGCGGCGTATCCAGGCCACAATGCTGGGTCATTTCCGGCAAATGCTTGTGTTGCAAGCCGGTCGCATAGGCAAAGGCCGGTGGCGCTTTGCCACTCTCAAACTTTTCTATCAGCGCCTTGCCACCGCCGCTATAGCCAGAGACCGCCGGCACGTTGAGGCTGGCAGAAGGGGCCAGCCAACCTGCCCTTATCAGCGGCCGTGCCAATGCCAGAAAGCCACTCGGATAACAGCCCGGGTTGGACACCAGACGGGCGGCGGCAATCTCGGCGGCACGATCTGCTTCCAATTCGGCAAAACCATAGACCCAGCCAGCAGCAGTGCGATGCGCGCTGGAGGCATCAATCAGCCGCACGGACAGCCCCTCTGCCATCTGGGCGGCAGCGCGGGCCGCCTCATCCGGCAGGCACAGAATAGCAATATCAGCCGCCTGCATAGCATCGCGGCGGGCAGCCTCCTGCTTGCGGGCGGTCTCATCCAGAATCAGTACTTCCAGATCAGCACGGCTGGCCAGCCGGTCCGCCACCTGCAGTCCGGTGGTCCCGGCCGCCCCATCAATAAAAACCAGATTGCTCATACCTTTGGTGATAGCCGCTTGGCTGTTCTTGTGCAAGCAGTTGCTATCAGGGCAAACAAGGTCTATCTCAATAGGTATGGAAAAGTTTGAAGAAAACCTTGTCAGCCTCTGTCTGGATGCCGCCCGTGCGGCCGGGGCAGATGGCGCGGATATCACCCTTGCCAAAGGATCTGGCCTGTCAGCTCAGGTGCGGCTGGGCAAGACAGAATCAGTAGAGCGGGCTGAGGATTACCAGCTGGGGCTGCGTGTCTTTGTCGGCAAAAAGACGGCCAATGTTTCGACTGGCCAGCTGGATGAGACGGTGCTGAAAGAGCTGGCCGGACGGGCGGTTGCTATGGCTCGGGCAGCCCCGGACAATCCCTGGGCCAGGCTGGCTGAGCCGGAGGAGCTGGCCAGTGATCTGCCGCAGCTTGACCTTTATGATGCAACCGTGCTGTCCAGCGAAGCCTTGACCGAGATGGCGCTGGCAGCTGAAGACAGCGCGCGCGCTGAGGCCCGCATAACCAATTCAGAGGGCGGTTCTGCCAGCGCCTCGCACAGTCAGGTTTTCATTGCCACCAGCAAGGGGTTTTCAGCTGGCTACAGCCGCTCCTCCTTTGGCTTTTCGGTGGTTGCGCTGGCGGAAAAAAATGGCCAGATGGAACGCGATTATGATTACAGCTCGGCTGTCTTTGCAGCTGATCTGGATGACCCGGCTGAGATTGGCCGATCTGCTGCCCAGCGCACACTGGCTAGACTCGGAGCGCAAAAGCCGCCAACCGGCCAGTTTCCGGTCATTTTTGACAAGCGCGTCTCCGGTTCCATTGCCGGGCATTTATCCAGCGCGCTGAACGGGATGGCGATTGCGCGCGGCACCAGTTTTTTGAAAAACAGCATGGGCGAGGCGATTGCCGCCGCGGCGATTACGCTGAGTGATGATCCGTTGCGCCCGCGCGGGCCCGGCTCACGGCCCTTTGACGGGGAATGCCTGCCGGTCAGCCGCCGCGAGATGATAAAAGAGGGCGTATTGCAGAGCTGGTTTCTGGATCTGGCAACTGCTGGCCAGCTGGGGCTGGCTCCGACCGGTCAAGCTGGCCGATCCCTGTCCGGCCCGCCCGCGCCCGGCCCTTCCAATCTGATGATTGAAGAGGGCGCGGTCTCGCAAGAACAGCTGATCAGCGAGCTGGAGGCCGGGTTTCTGGTCACCGAGCTGATGGGCAGTTCGGTCAGCCTGACCACCGGCGATTATTCGCGCGGGGCGGCGGGCTTCTGGATTGAGCAGGGGAAAATCACCCGCCCCTGTTCTGAGGCAACCATTGCCGGCAATCTCAAAGAGATGTTCATGCAGCTGGAACCGGCCAATGATGCGGATCGGCGGCGCGCGGTCTCAGCCCCGTCGCTGCGGCTGAAATCCATGATGGTTGCCGGAATGACAGATGGCCAAGCAGCAGCTGGCCAAACAGGCGGATGAGCACAGCCTTGTCCAAATGGGCGGCCCCGCAAGCCCAGCGGCGCGGCTGGCGTGACTGGACCGAGCTGATGCTTTCGGATCACGGGCTGTTGCGGCTGCGCTGGCATAATCTGCACCAGATTGATCAAGATATGTGGCGTTCCAACCAGCCAACACCCGGGCGGCTGGCAAAGATGCGCGCGCTGGGCATTACCACCATTATCAATTTGCGTGGCCCACGCGCGGATGGCGGCTGGCGGCTGGAGGCAGAGGCCTGTGAGAGGCTGGGGCTGCGGCTGCTGGATTTCACCGCCCGCTCACGCGCGGCCCCGGACAAGGATATGCTCTATCAGGCGCGCGATCTGTTTGCCGCGCTGGATGGGCCTGCCTTGCTGCATTGCAAATCCGGGGCAGACCGGGCCGGGCTGATGGCCGCGCTCTGGCTGCTTATCCATCGCCAACGCCCGGTCGCCGAAGCCGCCCGCCAGCTATCCTTCAAATATCTGCATGTAAAACAGGCCAAGACCGGCTTGCTGGATGCGTTTTTACAAGCCTACGCCCCGCATGAAGCGGCGGGTATGGCCTTTTTTGACTGGGTGGATGCGATTTATGATCCAGACCAGCTAACTGGTGATTTCGTGTCGCGTGGCTGGGCCAATCGGCTGACCGATGATATATTGCGCCGCGAATAGGCAGGTCAGTCGGCGAAATGCTGCAAGGCGCAGAGGCGGGCATAAAGCCCGTCCTTTTTGATCAGGGCGGCATGGGTGCCGGTCTCCACCAGCTCTCCCCCCTCCAGAACCAGAATCCTGTCCGCCTTTTGGATGGTGGATAGCCGATGCGCCACGATCAGCGTGGTGCGCCCCTTTTGCAGCCGGAACAGCGCGTCCCTTATCTGATCTTCAGCCTCGGCATCCAGCGCGCTGGTTGCCTCATCCAGTAACAGAATCGGGGCCTGTTTCAGTATCGCCCGGGCAATGGCTATGCGCTGGCGCTGCCCACCGGAGAGCAGCTGGCCGGACGGGCCGCACGCCGCCTGATAGCCGCCCGGCAGCTGGGTGATAAAACCATCTGCTGCTGCTGCCTTGGCTGCCGCGTGTATCTCAGCCTCGCCAGCCTCTGGATTGCCAAAGCCGATATTGGCCGCAACCGTATCATCAAACAGCACCGATTCCTGACTGACCAGAGCCAGATTCTGGCGCAGGCTGGCCAGCTTCACAGACGCTATATCCTGATCATCAATCAAAATCCGGCCTGCCTGCGGCTCCCAGAAACGCAGCAGCAGATTAACAAGGCTGGTCTTGCCGGCCCCGCTTGGCCCAACCAGCGCTACTGTCTGGCCTGACTCTACCGAGAAGCTGACCTCCCTTAGCACCGTCTGACCGGCATAGGACAGGCTCACCTTCTCAAAACGGATGGAAGCGCCGCTGATTTTCAGTTCCGCCGCCGCGGCAACCTCACCGATTTCCGGCTGCCGATCCAGCAGATCGAAAATGCGCGCCGCCGCCGCTACCCCCTCTTGCACCACCGCATTCAGCGTGCCGATTGCCCGCACCGGCTGAACCAGCATCAGCAAGGCGGTGACAAAACCAGCCACATCGCCAACCGCCATTTCACCACGGCTCACCTGCCAGGCTGCCAGAGCGACC
>JADHLK010000007.1 GCA_016780695.1 Alphaproteobacteria bacterium
CTCCATTGCCAAAATGACTTCTTCCCTGTCGATGGCCTTTTCACGCGCCACAACATCAGCGATCTGAATTAATTCAAGACCCGGGATTGATGAAGTATCCATTATTGCCTCTTTTGTTCAAGCTTGGTCAAAAAGTTCACTATTATACGCTCTCTGGCTGATCAGCTGATGCCTCAGCCAAGGGGCGCTGTTTCTGTTCTTTGCCGCGGCGCGGAACAGAAAAATACTCGGTTGGATCAATGCGTGCCTGATCCAGCTCATCAAGGGTGAAGGTCAGCCGCCCGGCCAGCGTATCAAGGCAAATCCGGCCTTGCTCATCATGCCCGGCCAACGTGCCGCGGAACCGCTTGCGCCCGTCAAGTGGCCGCAGCAGGGTCACCTTAATGGTTTCGCCCTGAAAGCGCTCGAAATCCTGCTCTCTGGTCAGCGGCCGGTCCATACCAGGAGAGCTGACTTCCAGAAGATAGGCTTCCCGGATAGGGTCCTCAACATCCAGAACAGCAGCCAGATGGCGGCTGATGGTGGCGCAATGATCGACTGTCATCTCGCTCAGATCAGAGGGTTCCGCCATGATCTGCAAATGCCTGCGCCCGCGCCCGCCCGGCGCGCCAGTCAGCAAGACGCGCACCAGATCAAAGCCCAAATCAGCCAGGGCCGGTTTGATAATCTGTGTCAGGCGATTCTCAGCCAATGGGCCTGTTCTCCGCTTGCAAACATCTCGTATCTGAAAAAAAACTGCACCAACCGGGTCAAGAAAATAAAAAAGGCGGGCTCTCGCCCACCTGCCTTGGCTTGTAGCAGTTTTTTATTTTTCTTTTCTATAGGCGCATCGCCAGCAAAAAGCAAGCATCTGCATAAAATTTCAGCTGACTCGGCAAAAATCAAACCAGCTGGGCTGGCGGCCTTCTTGTTCTGCCTTCTTCATATAGCGGGTGCCGGGCCAGTCCGGCGGCGGGCGGCGCCAATCTTGCGGGCGGCGGGCGGTCCAGGCAAAAGCCGGATGCCGGGTTGTTTCTTCCAGCAGCCAGCTCTTGGCAACCGGATGATCAGAAGCCAGCCGCAACAGGCCGCCCGGCCGGATCAGGCGGGCCAGCTCATCCAGCATGGGCTGGGTCAAAATGCGGCGCGGCGCATGGCGTTTTTTGGGCCAGGGATCAGGAAACAGAATATAGACCCCGGCCAGGCTGGCAGTCGGCCAGCTGGGCAGGATCAGGCGCACATCATCATCCCAGATCAGAATATTCTGACAATCACCTGCCGCCCGGTGCCGCAACAGTGAGGCCACCCCATTGATAAAGGGCTCAGCCCCGATAAACCCATCTTGCGGAGCCGCCGCGGCACGGGCCGCCAAATGCTCACCGCCGCCAAAACCGATCTCCAGCCAAATATCCTTTGGTGCATGGGAAAAAAGATCAGGCAGATCAGCCACCATGCGGGGCATCCGCCAGCGCGGCAGATCCGTCGCCAGCATTTCTGCCATCGCCTTGCGCAACGGGCGGCCCTTGCGGCGGCCATAGAAATTCACCCTGTTTTCAGTCATCTGTGGCAGAGTCCCGGCCTGTTATCCGGCTGCGTGGTCTGAAAGCGTGCCTGTCAGGCCAGCTTTTTGGCCAGATCAAGCGCCTCCCAGCTAAAACTGCCCGGCCCGGCCTCACCTGCTTCGCGGCCAAAATGCCCATAGGCAGAAGTCGGCACAAAAATAGGCTGGTTCAGCTGCAGGCTATTGCGAATGGCGCGCGGGGTCAGCGACACCAGCTCGGTCAGCCTGCCCTGCAATTCAGCATCTTTCAGCCGCCCGGTCCCATGTGTCTTAACCAGCAAGGATACCGGTTCGGCCACCCCGATCGCATAGGCCAGCTGGATGGTGCATTTATCAGCCAATCCGGCCGCGACCACATTCTTTGCCAGCCAGCGCGCGGCATAGGCAGCTGAGCGATCCACCTTGGTCGGATCCTTGCCGGAAAACGCCCCGCCCCCATGCGGGGCAGCCCCGCCATAGGTATCCACAATAATCTTGCGGCCCGTCAGCCCGGCATCCCCGTCCGGCCCGCCAATTTCAAATTTACCGGTCGGATTGACCAGAAAATCCGCATCCCCGACCATCCAGCCATCCGGCAGAATATCGGCGATCAGCGGGGTGACCAGCTGGCGGATTTCGGCTTCTGTCACGCCGGGCAGATGCTGGGTGGACAGCACGATCTTTTCCACCCCCGCAATGCGATCCTGATCATCATAGCGCAGTGTCAGCTGGGATTTGGCATCCGGTCCCAAAATGGTATCCGGATCGCTCTTGCGCAGCCTCGCCAGCTCTTTCAAAATCGCATGGCTATAATGCAGCGCCGCCGGCATCAATGCCTCAGTCTCACGGCAGGCATAGCCAAACATCAGCCCCTGATCTCCAGCCCCCTCATCCTTGCCGGACAGGTTGTCAGCATCCACGCCCTGGGCAATATCAACAGATTGCTCATGCAGGTAATTCTGGAATTCAAAATGGGCATGGTGGAATTTTTCCTGCTCATAGCCGATTTCCTTGACCGCGGCCCGCACCCGGCCCTCAATCTGGTCGATAATTTTCGGCAGGTTTTCCTCTGAGGCGCGCACCTCTCCGGCCAGCACGATGCGGTTGGTCGTTGCCAGTGTCTCACAGCCAACCCGAGCTTCTGGTTCATGCTCCAAAAACAAATCCAAAACGGTATCGGAAATGCGGTCGCAAATCTTGTCCGGGTGACCTTCCGAGACCGATTCAGAAGTAAACAGATAGCCCATAGCAAACATCTCCTGCAAAGCGCGCGCGTAAATGCACCTATATCTGCCTTTTTTGGCCTGATCGGTCAAGCAGCAATGCCGCCCCCAGCAACCAGAAAATCAGCAACAGAAAGCCGCCCTGTCTGGCACGCACATAAGGCGGGGCCGCCAGCGCCGCCGGCACCGGCAAATCAAGGGCCGCCGCCTCGCCAAGCCGGGTCTGGCCAAGCAGCCGCCCAAACCCGTCAAACCCGGCACTGATGCCGGTATTGGCCACCCGCAGCAGCGGCAGCCCTTCCTCAATCGCCCGCAATCTGGACTGTGCCAGATGCTGATAGGGCCCGGCGGTATGGCCGAACCAGGCATCATTGGTCAGATTAACCAGAAAATCAGGGCGCCGCTCACCGCGGATAAAGCCGGGGAAAATCACCTCATAGCAAATCAGCACCCTTATATGGCCCAGCTGCGGATGCACAAACAGCGCCGGCTCGGTGCCGGGGGCAAAATCAGTCGGCCCGGCCAGCGCCTCAACAAAAGGCAGGAACCGGATCGGCACATATTCGCCAAACGGCACCAGACGCTGCTTGTCAGCACTGGCGAGTTCCGCCCCGGTGCCATCCAGCAGCATCACTGAATTGAGCAGATGGTTTGGCCCACCGCGGCGCAACAGGCCGGTCAGCAGCTGCCCATCTTCTGGCAGGGCGGTGCGCGCCAGCTGCGCCAGCAGCTGTTTTTCCTGCGGCCAGAAACCGGCAAAGGCTGATTCCGGCCAGATAACCAGCTGCGGGATCGGTTTTTCGCTCAAACCCAGCTCTAGCAACCGCTGCAAATGGGCCGGGCGGGCGGCGCGTTGCCATTTTTCTGCCTGCGGCACAGCGGGCTGAATCAGGCGCACCTTGGCGGGCGGCTGCGGGTCCAGCGGCGGGGCGGTTATAATGCGATGTTGGCCCCAGCCAAAACAGATCAGCAGCGGCAGCATCAAAAACACAGCCTGCCGCCGGTTTTCCCACCCCAGCCCCAGCCCTGCCAGAAAGGCAAATAACAACAGGTTCAGCCCGTTCTGGCCAATCAGCGCGGCCATCTGGGCCAGCCCGTCCGTGGCCAGAAATACCTGCCCCGGCGCATTCCAGGGAAAGCCGGTCAGCAGCCAGCTGCGCGCCCACTCTGCCAGCCCGGTTGCCAGTGCAATAAAAATGAGTTTCTGGCTGCGGCTGGTCCCGGCCCGCCAGCCCACCAGCCCGGCAACTGCCCAGAAAAGCGCCAGAAAAAACGGCAGGCCAAGGGCTGATAAAGGCAGCATAAAAAGATAGGCCGCATCACCAATGAACAGCGAATGGCTTATCCAATAGAGCGAGACAGCAAACCAGCCAAACCCGCCTGCCAGCATGGCCAGCCCGGCCGCCCCCAGGCTTTTCGCGCTGGCTGCCTGCCAGAGGATTACCAGCAAACCCAGCACACAGATCAGCCAGCTGGCCGGTGGCAAGCCAAGGGCCGCTATTCCGCCTGCCAAAAACAGCAGCAAAAAACGCTTCATCGGGTCTTTTCAGAGACCGTTTGCGCGCTCTGGCCAGCCAAGCCCTCAGCTGGCGCAGCTGGCGCCGGGGCTGCCCGCATCCGGTCCATCGCCAGCCCCTCAATACGCAGCAGGGTGATACGGCGCGGGTCGCCGTCCAGCACCTCAAAAACCAGACCGGAGGCATGGCGAATCACCTCACCGCGCACCGGCACCCGGCCCGCCAGCGCAAAGACCAGCCCGCCCAGCGTATCTATCTCATCCCGGTCTTCCTCATCCAGCAACCGGCCGGTCACTGCCTCCAGCCGGTCCAGCTCCAGGCGGGCATCGGCTATCGCAGTGCCATCGCCGGTCTGCTCAAAGCGCGGCGGGGCCGTATCATCATGTTCATCCTCAATCTCGCCGACAATTTCCTCAACCAGATCCTCAATCGTGATCAGCCCGTCCACACCGCCAAATTCATCCACCACCAATGCCAGATGGCGGCGGCGCAGCCGCATTTCCTGCAACAGGTCAAGCAGCCGGATAGAAGGCGAGACGAACAGCACCGGACGCAGCAATTTTTCCAGCGGCGGGCGTGTCTGGTTCAAAAGATGCGGCAGCAAATCCTTCAGATGCAGCATCCCGCGCACCGAATCCATCTTGCCGTCATTGGCTGGCACCCGGCTATGATTCGCCGCGCTAATCTGGGCGGCAACCGTGTCAAAATCCTCAGTTATATCAACCGAGATAATATCAGCGCGCGGGACCATCACATCTTCTGCCGTGATGTCGCGCAGGCCGAGCATATTTTTCAGCAGCGCGCTTTCATGATTATCGAAGCTGGCCTCATCCTTCATGGAGGTTTCGATCAGATCCGTCAGCTCTTCACGCACGCTGCCGCGGCGCAGGTTGAACGGTTTTGCCAAAGCAGAAATCAGTTTCATGCCGCCCCTCCTCTGGCCCAGGGATCAGCCAAGCCTGCCGCCACCATCAGCTGGCTTTCCAGTGCCTCCATCCTCTCCGCCTCATTGTCTGTTTCATGATCAAAGCCGCAGAGATGCAGCACCCCATGCAGCAACAGATGCGCCAGATGATCGGCCAGCGGAATACCGGCCCGCGCCGCCTCTGCCTCTATTATCTCTCGTCCCAACACCAGATCACCCAGCAGCAACCGGCCGCTATCCGGGTCTGTCGTGCCATTGTCAAAAGACAAGATATTGGTTGGCCCATCCTTGCCGCGCCAAGCCTCGTTAAGCCGCGCCATCTCAGCATCATCTGTCCAGAAAACAGACAGCTGGGCCGGGGGGAGCGGATATACAGATTTGAAACCGGCGAGCAAGAGACGCGCTGTCTGTTCCAGATCGGCATCCAGATGATCACGCCAGCCGGGTGTGCCCAGCTGATGGTCAATCAGAAAGTCAGGGAAATCCCAATCGGCAAGCAGCTTTGCATCAGCCGGATCAGGCAGGAAAGAGGCAGAAGCCGGACTGTCAGGCTCCGGCACATCCTCAGATGGATTGGTCATAAGGCTCATCAAGGCTCTGTCAGTGAACTCACGACCCTATCTTGCCCCAGCTAAACGCCGCTGTCCAGCGGTCTCGTTTTAGCGGTAACTGTTTCTAACTTGGCAGATTAAATTTATCTGTTTTTGTTTCAGCAAGCCTGTCCAAAATCGCTGTCATGGCAAAACCAGTCTCAATCAACCAGTTGAACTGATCTTCTTCTGTCTCCTTTTCACCCTCTGGAAAGCGGCGGACCAGAGAGAAGTTTTCTGATTTCTCTTTTTCTACCCGCCTTATGTAACCATTTTTTCTATATTCCACACTGAAAGGTTGGTCACCAAAATTGCGCTGGTTAACAAATGGGGGTATCTCAATTTCGCCCTTGTTAATCTGGTCGGTAAAATATCGGAGGGTTTTTTCAAATTTCCTTTTGTTTATTTCTTGCATCTTAAGCTTCTTGTATGGAAACCGGAAATAAACGACTATCTGCCTCTTATCGTTATCTCGATACAAATTTACCGAATTTCTGATGGAGATTTTGGATAGTTCTTGTCTCTTTAGAATGGCCCTCAAGACCCGACCTTTTGTCTTTCGAACACGCGTTCGTCTAAAAAGAACATCTGTTTCCTCTCTTTGATCCAGAGCTGATTTCAACCTCTCCAGCCATTCTATGGTTTCTTGCTCTCTGGCTGTGTCTGTCATCTTCTCCTCCTTCTTTTTTGTTAAGGGAAACTGTCAGCCATAGACCGGGCGCAGGCCGCGCGGTGGCACGGCGAGCCGGGAGACTTGATCAGGCCGGAAGGTCAGCGAAAGGGCGCTTGCCTCAGAGGGATGCTCCCAAAATTCCAGCGCCTCCACCCCCGGCTGACCGTCCAGCATTGCCTTAGCCTCTTTTGCCTCTGTCCCTTGCGGCAAAACCGCCTTTATCCGGCAGGGGCGGGCCGGATCATCCCAGTGATGCGCCGCCGCCTCAGCATCTGAGGCAAAGCCAGCCGCCTCTATGCCGCGAATGACCGACACCCGGCCCAGCCTCGCCACCAGCGGGTCCAGCAGGGCGGCACAGGCACGCGCCACCTCCTCTTGGGTAATCGGCTTATAATCAGCTGTGTCCTTGTCCACTGGCGGGACCATCCGCTGTCCAGCCTCCAGCGCGGCGGCATTACGGCAAAAATCCAGCAAACAGAAAGAGCGCCCCACCCGGATATGATGGGCACGCAAGCTCTGTTTCTTGCTGGTAAGATAGCTGCCGCCTTTTTTGGCCCCAGCCTTTTTCCAAGTCACACAGGCAAATTCGGTGTTTGGATAGGTGATCACCCGGTCTCGGCAAGCCGCGATATAGGCAAGCGATTCGATTCTATCTTTCAGCGCCTTCCCGGTGATCCCCTTGTCCACCAAGTCCCACAAGGCAATATCTACCGTTGCCTCCCCATCTTGCCAGCGATGCTTTGGCCCGAATCGTGATCCGGCATGCGCCTTTTTATCTGCCTGCTCTATCACTTGCGGCCAAAACGCATCGGCCACAGAAAACAAGCCAAAAGCCTCAATCATAGGCTCCAGCAAATCAACACATACCTGTTCAGCAATCTGCTGATAGCCACTGTTCCAATGCTGATCAAACAACAAGCCGATCCGGCTCTTGTAAATTGCGTGATCAGCCATGAAATCCAGCAGAATGAAATGTTTTGACAGTCGCGTTGTCTCCCAGCCTGACATGATCGCCTCCTCGCCTGATAGGCTGCGGGCGCGAAACCGCCCCGCCTTCAGACAAGGCTAGGCCGGGTAACCTTTTGGCGCAAGTTACCGGACTGTAGAGGTTTTTTTGAAAAGGGACCGGGCTGAAAGGCCGGATCAGCGCGCCGGTCTATTGCTCAGCATCATAGGCTTTCAGGATGCGGGCAACGACCGGGTGGCGCACCACATCCTCACCGCTGAAGCGCTGGATACCGACCCCCTGAACTTCGCGCAGGCGGGTGGTGGCATCCGCCAGACCGGAGAGCTGGCCACTGGGCAAATCCACCTGCGAGAGATCGCCTGTAATGACCATGTGCGATCCCTCACCCAGCCGGGTCAGCACCATCTTCATCTGCACCGGCGTGGTATTCTGGGCTTCATCAATAATGACAAAGGCGTTGGTCAGGGTGCGCCCGCGCATAAAGGCCAGCGGAGCAATTTCGATCTCGCCACTGGCCAGCATCCGCTCCACCTTGTCTTGCGGCATCATATCATAAAGCGCATCATAAAGCGGGCGCAGATAGGGATCGACCTTCTCTTTCATATCGCCGGGCAAAAAGCCCAGCCGCTCGCCTGCCTCTACCGCCGGGCGCGACAGGATCAACCTCTCCACCTGCTTCTTCTTCAGCACATCCACCGCCATAGCGACCGCCATATAGGTCTTGCCGGTGCCTGCCGGGCCGAGACCAAACACAACTTCATTTTCCTGCATTTGCCGGAAATAATCAGCCTGACCCGGCGTGCGGGCTGAGATTTTCTTACGCCAGGTCGTAGCTGAAAAGCTGCTCGTTGCGGCCCCGCTGGTGCGCGGATCATGGCCATATTCAGCAAGTCGCAAAATATCCTCCAACAGGGCCTCTTCCATCCCATCCTGCAAGGGGGAGCGCCCGCTGATAACCTTGTAAAGGCGGGCCAAAACCTCGCTGGCCAGCTGGGCCTGATCAGCTGATCCGGCAATTTTCAGATGATTGCCGAAGCTGTCAATGCGCACGCCGAGCGCCTTTTCAACGCGGGTCAGATTACGGTTATGCTGACCGCAAACCAGTGCGAAAGTCTCATTATCCTGAAATTCCAGCTGCATGGTCTTGGTTGCTGCCATCTTTTATGCCGCGCCTTTCGCATCCAGCAGGCTGGCCCTTACCGAATTCTGCCCGGCCTCAGATATCACCACCGGCAGAATCTGGCCAATCAGATCGCGCGGCCCGTCCAGATAGACTGACTGCATATAAGGGCTACGGGCGGCCAGCTGGCCCGGCCGACCAGCCGATTTTTCGATCAGAATATCCATCTGGCTGCCTTCGGTCTGCTTGTTAAAGGCCATCTGCCAGGCATCCAGAACCTGTTGCAGGGCCGCCAGCCGATCCGCGCTGACCTGCGCCTCTACCTGATCTGTCTGACCCGCAGCCGGGGTGCCGGGGCGGGCAGAATATTTGAACGAATAGGCGGCCGCATATCCCGCCGCATCCACCAGCTTCAGCGTATCGGCGAAATCGCGATCCGTCTCTCCCGGAAAGCCGACAATAAAATCCCCGGACAGCGCAATATCCGGGCGATACTGGCGCAGCCGGTCGAGTATTTTCAGATAATCAGCTGCTGTATGGCGCCGGTTCATCGCCTGCAAAATCCGGTCTGATCCTGACTGCACCGGCAAATGCAGATACGGCATCAGGGCGGGCACATCGCGGTGCGCCATCATCAAATCCTCATCCATATCGAGCGGGTGCGAGGTGGTATAGCGCAGCCGGTCCAGCCCATCTATCTCAGCCAGCTGGCGCAACAGGCGGCCCAGCCCCCATTCCCGCCCGTCCGGCCCCTGACCATGCCAGGCATTAACATTCTGGCCGAGCAGGGTCAGCTCTCTGGACCCTTGGGCTACCAGCCTCTTGGCCTCAACTAGAATCTGCTCAACCGGGCGGGAAAACTCCGCCCCTCTGGTATAGGGCACGACACAGAAGCTGCAAAATTTATCGCAGCCTTCCTGCACGGATAAAAAGGCGGCCGGGCCGCGCGGACTGGCTTCTTCGGGCAGGCTGTCAAATTTCGCCTCAGCCGGAAATTCGGTATCAACCAAATGGCGGCGGGCACCGGGATCCAGCTGGGAGACCAGCTCTGGCAGCCGGTGATAGGTTTGCGGGCCGACCACCATATCCACAAAAGGCGCGCGGCGGGTGATCTCAGCCCCTTCAGCCTGCGCGACGCACCCGGCAACAGCGATACGCATCTCACGCCCCTGCTGATCAGCGGCGCGGTCTTTCAGCTTGCGAAGACGGCCCAGCTCGGAAAACATTTTTTCAGCAGCCTTTTCGCGAATATGGCAGGTATTCAAAATAACCATATCGGCATTTTCCGGCCCGCTGGCCGGGCCATAGCCCAGCGGCGCCAGCAAATCTGCCATCCTGTCCGAATCATAGACATTCATCTGGCAGCCCCAGGTTTTGATATAGAGCTGTTTCATGCGCCCTCTAATCTATCCGCCCTTTATTGCGTTCGGATCATTATATGGTTCAGTGTCGCTGTCTTAACAGCCCTTGGCAAGGCTTTCAATATGTGCCAGGCCGGAACCAGCCTGCCAGCAGAGCAGCAACGCATCCACCCGGCTATCCACCCGGCCATCCACCCGGCCATCCCCGCGCCGGTAATAGCCGGGGCGGCGGGCCTGTTCGGCAAAGCCTGCTTTTTGATAAAGTTGGCGAGCCGCCAGATTGTCTTCTGCTACTTCCAGAAAAATCTCTGCCTGCGGCTGCTGTTGGGCGATATACAGGCAAAAGCGGGCCAGCCCGCAAAGTGCTATCCCACGGCGGCGCATATCCGCGGCAGTGGCCAGCTCAATCATATCACAGACCGGCCCGGCCCGGCGGGCAAGACAAAAGAACAGGGCGCGTCGCCCCGGCCTGCCCGGCACCTTCCTGTCCCGCAGCCCGCTGGCTTGTAACTCCCAGCCCAGCAAACCGCATATCCGCGGGCTGGCCAACAGCCGGTCCAGCCCGGTTTTCTGGTTGGTTTTCTGGATAGTCTTTTGGCTGGTCTTTTGGTCGGCCCCTTGTCCAGTGGCAAGCCTATTAAAGGGATACAGGCTGGCAAGGGCCGCCTGATGGACGGCATCTGCCGGGTCCAACAGCTGCCAATCCAGCTGCATCAGCCTGTCTGCCGTGCCGGGCCCAGCTTCGGGGCGGAGAGATATAGCGGCTCCAGGGCTGGCAAGACAGCGCCTCTCTCAATCAGCCGCGCGGCCTCTGCTGCGATCAGCCCGGCCTGCATATCCAGCGGCACGCTCTGATAGCCAGCAGGCACAGATAGCCTGTCCAGCAAAGCGCTCGGCCCGGCGATGACCAGATTTTCATTCATCCCTGCTGCTGCCTGCTGCACACAATCAGCCAGCCCCGCATCCGGCCATTCGGTTATCCTGTCTGCTTGCTCACCTGCCTTGACCGGGCAAGCATGAAAACTGCCGCGTCTGGTATCCGCCAGCAACAGGCAGGCCAGATGAGGCTGCTCGGCGCGCAGCTTGCCGAGGCTGGCAGCAAAGCCGGATATGCCCACCGGCAGGGCAGCCCCGGCCAGCACAAAGCCGGTCGCCGCCGCCAGCGCGGTGCGTATGCCGGTAAAAGATCCGGGCCCGGTGCAGCTGGCAATATGGGTAATTTCGGCAAAATCACAGCCCGCCTCTTGCCAGACAGAGCGAGCCAGCTGAACCAGCCGGGCGGCATGGCCGTGGCGGGCCTCTATCCGACCAAAAGCCGCCTCTTTACCTGCTTGCCACAGACAGGCTGAACAGCTCTCTGCACTGGCATCAAGAGCCAGTATCAGCGGCGCAGACGGATGTGACAGAGATTTTTTTTGCATAAGCTCCCCAATCTGCACCCCGGCCTCCAGCGGGCCATCTGGCAGGCCCCCGCGGCGGATTTTTCAACCGAGCGCTGGACAGGCAGAAGGTTTGTCCGCAGACAGCGGCTATGCTATAGAGAAATCTGGAATGAGTCATCTAAAATTGGCCGTAGGACAGGCAAAGATGAAGCAGCTTTTGACATATTGTTTTTTGGCCTTCGGGTTTTTTCTGACCAGCCTTCTCGGATCAGGGTTGGCCGGTTTTGACCGGGCCAGCGCCCAGACAGCCGACCATGCAGCGGTTATCATGTATCACCGGTTTGATGAGCCAAAATACCCATCAACAAATATCGCGCTCGATCAGTTTGAGGCGCATCTGAAATTCCTGTCAGAAAATGGCTACAGCGTCCTGCCGCTGGGCGAGATTGTCAGCCGTCTGCAATCCGGTGAGGGCGTGCCGGACAGAACTGTGGCGATCACCATTGATGATGCCTATCTGTCAGTCTATGAAAAGGCCTGGCCGCTGCTGCAGAAATACGGCTTTCCCTTTACCCTGTTTGTCGCAACCGAGCCGATTGACCGCCGCCTGCGCGGCTATATGAGCTGGGAGCAGCTGCGCGAGATGCAGGCAGCCGGCATGAGCATTGGATCACAGACCAAAACACACCCGCATCTGCACCGCATCAGCCCGGCTGAGGTAGCCGCTGAGCTGGCTGAGTCCTCAGCCCGCTTTCTGGCTGAGCTGGGCCTGCGGCCGGACTTGTTTGCCTATCCGTTCGGAGAATATTCTCTGACTGTTACCGAGGCTGTCAAATCAGCTGGCTTCCGCGCCGCCTTTGGCCAGAATTCCGGCATCATGCACAGTGATGATTTGTTTTTTGAATTGCCGCGTTTTGCCTTTAATGAAACCTACAGCTCGCTTGACCGGCTAAAGCTGGCTGCTAATGGCCAGCCGCTGAAGGTAACCGACATCACCCCGGCGGATATGGTGATCACGCAAAACCCGCCGCTTTACGGTTTTACCCTGGCTGAGGAAATGCTGCCTGCCAACCAGCTGCGCTGTTTTGCCAGCGGCTATGGCCAGGTAGAGGTGACCTTGCTGGGCCAGCGCGCTGAGGTGCGTTTGCCAGGGTCCATGAAGGGCCCGCGCTTTCGCATCAACTGCACCTTGCCAGGTGATGATGGGCGCTGGCGCTGGTTCGGACGCCAGTTTCTCACCGAATAGGATTAAGAAGAGCGGCTCGGCGCGATCAGCTGCGCCTCATCAAGTGCCTGCAGATTATTCTGGGTAATCATCTCATTGAGCAGCATGACATAATCTTCGCGTGTCTCTGCATACACAGATAAATAGGCTGTCAGATCGCGGCCTGTTGGTTGCTGGCCTGCCTCAATCATCTGGTATCTGGCAGCGCGGAAATCAGCATAGGCCCAATGGCTGTTCAGATTGGTCATATAGGCCCGCACGGAGGCAAACAGGCTGGGGAAGCTGCGGATAACCGCCTTGCTGTTGCTGGCTTCCAGAGGTTTTATTCCGGCTTCTGATGTCCAGGCCCATTGGCCATAAAGCGCGTTGCCTTGCTGGGTGAAGCGCGAACTGCCCCAGCCAGATTCGACCGCCGCCTGAGCCAGAGCGAGCGATACTGGAACCTCCTGCACCCGCCTGTCTAGCTCAGCCAACAGCTGATCAGCGGGCTGGCTGGTATCAAGCCGGTATTTCTGGGCAAATTTCAGCAGCAGGCCGGAATTGCCTCTTTGCCGAGCCCGTTCCAGCAATAGCTGCTCGCGCCTTATATCGCGGTTCGCCTGCAAAACCAGCGGCAGGACAATCCGGATGAAAGTCTGTTTTTTTTCCGCTGTCGGCAGGCTGGCCATGTCATTTGGCATATGGCGCACAAACAATGAGGGAACCGGCTGGATACCCGAAGAACGCCTTGGCGGCAGGGGTTGGGAAAGGAAGGTTGGCAGGCTGGCTGTTGGCATATCCGGCTGGCCAATGGCTGATGGCAGGCGGCCTTCTCCGATCAGCGCATCATGGCGCATTGGATCACTGGCTTCATATTTGCCGCCAAAAGGTGTGGGGCTGTGAATTCCCATCGCTGGAACGACCAGACCGAGGCCCACCACTGCCAGAAGCAGCCACAGCAAAAGCCGGTTTGTCAGCCCTGCCTGTTTTATGTGTGAACCGGTGCTGCCCATTATCCCCTGACCTGTTCATCCTGAATAGGCTGCTAGAATTCTGCCGGCCGAACTTCCTGCACTTCTGGAATATAGTGCCGCAGCATATTCTCTATTCCCATTTTCAGTGTCGCGGTAGAGCTGGGGCAGCCTGAACAGGCCCCCCGCATTTCCAGCGTCACCACCCCATCTTCAAAGGAATGAAAAACAATATCCCCGCCATCCATGGCGACAGCCGGGCGCACCCTGGTATCGAGCAGATGCTTGATCTGCTGAACCGTATCATCCTCATCGCCATCGGCCTCTGCCTCAGGGCTTGCGGGTTTGTCCAATACCGGCAGGCCAGAGGCGTAATGTTCCATAATCGCTGCCAGAACAGACGGTTTCAGGGCGAACCATTCAGCAGTTTCCTGCTTGGTCACGGCGATAAAATCACCGCCCAGAAAAACTGAGACAACCCCATCCACACCAAACAGGCGGCGGCCAAGCGGAGAGGTTTCAGCTGCCTCGGCACTGGCCAACTCAACACTGCCCTGACCCAGAACTTCGGTGCCGGGAATAAATTTCAGCGTTGCCGGATTCGGCGTTTCTTCGGTTTGAATAAACATTATGTGCACCACCTTTTGGCAGACTGGAAAGGGCTGACTGCCCTACCATAGCCCTTCAGTCTTCAGATGGGAAGCCGCCGCCGGTTTTTCAAGCCCGAAAAAGCAGGAGAGGCAAAAAATCAGCGCACAAAACCGACGATCTGCTTGACCTCATCCAGCACCGGGGCGGCAATGGCGGCGGCCTGTTCTGCCCCATGATCGAGCAACCTGTCCAATTCAGCCCGGTCTTCCAGCAATTCGGTCATGCGCGCCCCGATTGGCGCGATAACCTCAATCGCCAGATCAGCCAGAGCCGGCTTGAACTTGCCAAATCCCTGGCCAGCAAAATCTGCCAGCACCGCAGCTTCCTCACGCCCGGACAGGCCGGCATAAATCCCGATCAGATTGCGCGCTTCCGGCCGCTCAGCCAGACCGGCCATCTCAGCTGGCAGCGGTTCTGGATCCGTTTTTGCCTTTTTGATTTTCTGGGCAATCATCTCGCTTGAGTCGGTCAGGTTGATGCGGGTGAAATCAGAATCATCTGATTTGCTCATCTTTGAGCTGCCATCGCGCAAATTCATCACCCGCGCCGCAGTTTTGTAAATCAACGGCTCCGGGGTCGGGAAAAAATCCACCCCGAACATGGAATTAAACGCCAGCGCAATATCGCGGGTCAATTCCAGATGCTGTTTTTGATCCTCGCCAACCGGCACATGAGTAGCCAGATAAACCAGAATATCAGCCGCCATCAGAGTCGGATAGGCATACAGGCCGACAGTCGCATTTTCCCGGTTCTTGCCTGCCTTTTCCTTGAACTGGGTCATCCGGTTCAGCCAGCCAAGCCGCGCCACACAATTAAAAACCCAGGCCAGCTCAGCGTGCTGCGGCACCCGCGATTGATTGAACAGGATCGATTTTTGCGGAGCAATCCCAGAGGCAATAAGGCAGGCCGCCACCTCTCTTGTTGCCTGCTGCAGGCGCGCCGGGTCTTGCGGCACCGTTATCGCGTGTAAATCAACCACACAATAAATCGTCTCAAAATCAGCCTGCAAGGCCACCCAGTTGCGAATCGCCCCTAGATAATTGCCCAGATGCAAATTGCCGGTTGGTTGCACACCAGAAAAAATGCGTCCCTTGGTCATGATCTTGGTTTAACCTTCTTTTTTGGCCGATTCCAATGCGGGTTTATCGGCTGTTCTGCCATACCGGTCAAGCTCTTTGCCGCTATTTGGCCCGGCTTTTTTTGGCCCCGGATTTTTTAGCCGCGGATTTTTTGGTCCCAGATTTTTTGGCCGCAGATTTTTTAGCCCCAGATTTTTCAGATGATCTGTTTGCCAGGCGCGGCAGCAGGGAAAACAGCTCTGGCGGAATAATCCCGGCCAGTCTGGCCAGCACAAACCAGCCCAGCAGCCCGGCCAGCACCAGCACCAGCATCCCGGCAATCGCCCCCAGCCCGGCAATCGCCTCCAGCCCGGCCAGCAACCAGAGCCCACCAGCCAGCACCAATGCCGCCAGCACGCCGCGCAGCAGGACCGGCAGGCTGGACGCATCCAGCCGCCGTTGCCGCACCAGCCAGCCAGCCTGGGCCAGCATCACCAGCCAGCCAGCAAGGGCAGTCGCAAGAGCCAGGCCAACATGGCCAAAAAACTGCATCAAAATCAGGCTGGCGATAATATTCAACACCACCGCAGCCAGCGCGATAAACAGCGCCTCACGGCCGCGGTCGGCAGCATAAAAGGCAGGCTGCAAAATCTTGGAAAAAATATAGGCAGGCAGGCCGCACCCATAGGCCATTAAGGCAGCTGCTGCTGCGATAACATCGCTGTCATCAAACGCCCCGCGGCCAAACAGGCCACTGATCAGCTGCGGGGCCAGCACCAGCAGGGCCGCCATGCTGGGGAAGGCAAAAAATCCGGCCAGCCGCAACCCGCGGGCCAAAAGCGGGGCTATCTGGGCCGGTTTTTTCGCGGCCTCCAGCGCCGAGAGCTGGGGCAACAGGGCGGTGCCCAGCGCGATACCCACCACCCCCAAAGGCAATTGCGCCAGCCGATCCGAATAATACAACCAGCTAATCGCCCCAGTCGGCAACAGGGAAGCGAGCACCATATCAACCAGCAAATTGATTTGCAGCGTTCCAGCCCCCAGCGCAGCAGGCACAAAAGACCGCCACATCCGGCGTCCGGCCGGGCTGACCGAAAACCAGACCGAAACCCCGGCCAGTTTCGGCCGCGCCGCCAGCTGGCCCAGCGCCTGCCATAACAGCAGCATCTGGCACAGCCCGGCCAGAATCAGGCCAATCGCCAGTGGCAAGGCCAGCTGAAACAGGCTGCTTCCCGGCCCGTTCAGCCCCAGCAACGGTATCGCCAGCGCCCCGCCAATCAGAAAAATATTCAAAATCACGGGTGCTGCCGCCCCGCCAAAAAACCGATCATGGGCATTGCTGATCGCCGCCCAGAGCGCGACAGCTGATATCATCGGCAAATAGGGAATGGTGATCCGCGCCAGATCAATCGCCGCCTGCCGCCTGTCCGGCGTTTCGGCAAAACCGGGGGCCAACAGGTCAATAACCAGCGGCATGAAAAGCTCAGCCAGCACAACCAGCCCGCACAGGGCCAGCAACAGCCAGACCTGAATCTCTGCCGCCAGCAGCAGCGCGGCTTTTTTGCCCTGCTGGCTTTTCAGCGCGGAATAGGCCGGCAAAAACGCATTGGTCATCGCCCCGTCTGCGGTCAGACGGCGAAACAGGTTCGGCAATTTCAGAGCAACCAGAAACGCATCACTGGCAGGCCCGGCCCCCAGAAAGGCGGCAAAGGCGATATCACGCAAAAAACCCAGCACCCGGCTGGCAGCTGTCAATCCAACAATCTGGCGGAAGGCACCAGTTAATTTATCGCCGGTTAGTTTATCCCCGCTTGCCCGGTCCTCAGCCATTTTTGCGTTCCGGTTTTTTGGGCGGCTGGCCAGCCAGCACTTCACTCAGCTTTTCGCGGATTTGTTCCATGCGGGTCTCACTGGCCAGTTTCAGCCCGAACAGATCCTTAACATAAAAAACATCCACTGCCTTTTCGCCATAAGTTGATACCGAGGCTGAATTGACCTGCAACCCCAGCTGCACCAGCGCACCGGTAATATCATAAAGCAGGCCCGGCCGGTCTTTTCCATTCACCTCTATCACCGTATGCGTCTTGCTCATCTTGTTGGTTACAATCACCCGCGGGGCCAGCTTCATCGCTTTTACCCCCCGCGGCATGGCCTCAGTTTTTTGCCGCAACCGATCGGTCAGCAAGAAACGGCCGGCCAACGCCTCTTGCACCAGCTCTTGCAGGCGGCCCAGCTGGGCCGGGTCTGCCGGGGCCTGCAGCTGGCTGTCTTGCAGGCGAAACACATCCAATATCGTGCCATCCTGACGGGTGTTGATGCGGGCCGAAACAATCGAACAGCCGGCCATCGCCACGGCCCCGGCAATGCGGCTGAACAGGCCGGGATGATCCTGGGCGATGATGGTCAGCAGCGTTGTCCGGCTGGCCGCATCCGGGCGCAGATCAAGGCATAAGGGCTGGCCGGTCTTTTCAAATTCGACAAACAAACGGGCATGGGCGAGCAGCTCATCAGGCTCAAAACTGGCCCAGTAGGAGGGGTAGAAGGACTGCATCCAGCGATCAATCTGCCCGTCATCCCAGTCTTTTTCCGCCGCCAGTTGCTCAGCTGTTTCCTGCATCGCCTCTGCGGCAGCTTCTGCTGCGACCTCAGACGGGGCGGCCCCGCCCAGCACCGCTGCTGCCCGGTGAAACAATGTGCGCATCAAGCTGGCCTTCCAGCCATTCCAGACCCCGGGCCCGACCCCGCGAATATCAGCAACAGTCAAAATCAGCAACAGCTTCAGCCGCTCCGGCGATTGCACCTTTTCGGCAAATTCAGAAATCGTTTGCGGATCATTCAGATCATAACGAAAGGCAGTCTTGGAAAACAGCAAATGCCAGCGCACCAACCAGATAACCGTTTCGGTTTCTTCCTCATCCAGCCCAAAGAGCGGGCACAGGCGGCGCGCCACTTCAGCCCCCAGCACCGAGTGATCACCGCCCCGCCCCTTGGCAATATCATGCAGGAAAGTCGCCATATAGAGCGCCCTCCTGGAATGGGTTTCATGAATCATCTGGCTGGCCAGCGGGGCTTCTTCTTTCAGATCGCCCGCTTCGATAGCGTGCATCATGCCAACCACCTGAATGGTGTGCTCATCCACCGTGTAGCTGTGATACATATCAAACTGCATCATCCCGACAATGCGCCCGAAATCCGGCAATAGCTTGCCCAGATAGCCGGATTCATTCATCAGGCGGAGCACCCGCACCGGGCTGGAAGGGCTGGTCAGAATCTCCAGCAGCCGCGCCCGCACCGGGGCGGTGTTCATCTGGCCGGACGTGCGCGAGCGAATCGCCCGTGTCATGCGCCGGAAAGTATCGGGGTGAATATCAGCCCCCTGTTGCTGGGCATGGCAAAACAGATCCATAATCAAGGCCGGATTGTCCCGGAAACGCAGCGGCAAGGGCAAAACCAAACGCCCCTTTTCCAAAGTGAAAGGCAGCAGGCTATCCGCCCGCCGGAACGGATTCATGTCCAGCACCCGCCCCAGCCCGAACCAGCTGGTTTTCTGGAAATCGCTCTCAATCGCGGCACAGAATATCCGCGTCAGATTACCAACCTGGCGGGCCGCCAGATAATAGCGTTTCATAAACCGTTCCACGCCGCGCATACCACCGCGATCATGAAAGCCCATTTGCGGGGCAATCTCTATCTGGGCATCAAAGGCAAGGCGATCATCCGCCCGCCCGGCCCGCAAATGCAAAAAGCTGCGAACCGTCCACAAAAAACGCTGGCTGGCGGCAAAGCTGCGGGCTTCTGAATCCCGCAAGATGCCCAGCGCGACAATATCCTCAACGCGGCGGACCCGATAGGCAAATTTGGCAATCCAGAACAGCGTGTGCAAATCGCGCAAGCCGCCCTTGCCCTCTTTTATATGCGGCTCCACCAGATAACGGCTGGCCCCGTGCGCGCTGTGCCGGGCATCACGTTCGGCCAGCTTGGCCACCACAAAATCAAGCGGGGTCTGGCTGGCGATCCAGCCTTGCAAGGCTGCTGAAAACCTGTCAGCCAGTGCCTTGTGACCAGCAATAAAACGCGTTTCCAGAAGGCTGGTGGAAATCGTAATATCCTCTGCGGCGACGCTAAGACATTCATCGATTGTCCGCATCGCATGGCCAACTTTCAGCCCGGCATCCCAAAGCATATACAAGATAGTTTCAATAATGACAGTCTGGCGAGGGCCGCTGTTTTTCGGCACCACAAACAACAGGTCAATATCGCTGAACGGGGCCAGCTCGCCGCGCCCATAGCCGCCGATGGCAAAAACTGCCAGCTGCGGCTGACGGCCTGCTTCAGTCTGGCTGTCCATCACCTGCCGGAAAATTTCCTGTAACAGCAAATCCATCAGCCAGGCATGGCAACCCACATAGATAACCCCGTCCCGGTGCTGGGCAAAATCTTCGGCCAGCTGGGCGCGCCCCTCCTGCAGGGCCTGTTTGACCACAGCCAGAAAGCCGACCTGCCATTTTTTCTGATTCTTAGCCCGCGGCGGCAGGCTGGCCAGCTGGGCGGCCAGCGCCTGCCGATCCAGCGGCGGCGAGCGGGTCTCCATCATGGTGGTGACCGGCTCCAGCCAGCCAGCCCACATAGCCCGGCGTGCCGCACTGGCCGGATTAGATGGTTTGGCCGGATTAGATGTTTTGACAGGGCCGGGCGTCTGCGTCTTGGATGGGCTGGCAGGGGCTGACATGATTGGCAATCCTCAACTATTCTTGCGAGCCATGCGGGCTTGCTTGATTTGATAGAGCAAGTCAAGCGCCTGTTTTGGGCTCAGCGCGTCCGGGTCCAGATCATCGAGCAAGACATCCAGCGCGTCCGGCTCGGCCGGCTCGGCTTTTGCCGCAGCTGGAGGGGCTGCCTGAAACAGTGGCAGCGAGGCCGCGAGATCAGCCATTTCCAGCTGATCCTGCTTGCCAGCTTCCAACAGCTCCAGCAGCTGGCTGGCGCGGGCTATCACCTGTTCGGGCAAGCCAGCCAGCCTTGCGACATGAACACCGTAAGAGCGGTCCGCCACCCCCGGCCCCAGCTGGTGCAAAAAGACAATCTGCCCGTCCCATTCACGCACCAGCATTGTATGCGTGCGCAGCCTCTGCAGGGAAGATTGCATGGCGGTCAGCTCATGGTAATGGGTGGCAAACAAGGTGCGGCAGCCATTTTCATTATGCAGCCATTCCAGCGTCGCACAGGCAATGGCCAGCCCGTCATAGGTCGCGGTTCCGCGGCCAATCTCATCCAGTATGACCAGCGATTTCCGGGTCGCCTGATTGAGGATGGCTGCTGTCTCCACCATCTCAACCATGAAGGTGGATTGCCCGCGCGCCAGGTCATCCGAGGCCCCGACCCGGCTGAACAGCCTGTCTGCGATACCGAT
>JADHLK010000008.1 GCA_016780695.1 Alphaproteobacteria bacterium
AGATGTAGCGAAGGCATCGCCGTCACCATCGTCTGAGTCAGACATATACAGCGTCCAGCCGTCGCCTGACAGAGACAGGTTTTCGGTGGAGTCATGAACATCAATGTTGGTTGACCAGGTCAGACCGCTGTCTGTGGTAGCAGATGCAGTAACATCAACCTCTGCAGAAGTGGCGATGGTTGAGTTGTTTGCACCATTTACATCAGCCTGATTGTCTGACCAGCTGGTGAAATTGAACATGGTCTTACCTGAGAGAGTGACGTCAGCTGAAGCAGCAGACACACCACCCAGAGCAACCAATGCAGTCGTAGCAAGAAGTACCTTACGCATGATTTTCTCCTAAGATTGAACCTGAAACCCGAATCGGTTTCCTGTCTAATTTATTAATTTTTCGTTAATCAGCAATTTCTACTTTAGAATTTATTAATATTTGGAAACAGGATCGTGATATTTTTGCAACAAACTGGATGCTGCGTTTCCAGCTGCTGATAGGTGCTGCTTGCCCGGGCTGGCCGCCGGTCTGCATGAGCGGTGGTTCGGGGGATTTCGCTAAAATCCTGCAAAGGCGCAGTATTATTCACTTTCTGTAGGTCTCAGCCAGGCTTATGGCAGCTGGATTCAGGTCATAAAACTACCTGCCAGCCCGATAAAAGGCTGGACAAGACAGGCCCCCGCCCGGATCATGATCCGGATCATGATGCGAACCATGGCAACGGGGCGGCCAGCTGGTCTATCAGGCCGGGTGACGCAGAAATGTCACAGCTGCGTTTTGGCTGACATCGCAAGAGAGGGACTCTATGTCTGTTTCCGACCATGAAATGGCAGGCCAGAGATTGGCTGAGGTAAAGAACGAGATGCGCGCTGCCTGCCATATGGCAAACCGGCCGGCCGAAACGGTGCAGCTGGTGGCCGTCTCAAAACAGCAGCCGGAAGCGCGAATCATCGCCATGCTGGAGGCTGGCCAGCAGATTTATGGTGAGAACCGGGTGCAGGAAGCTCGCCAGCGCTGGGCAGATCGGCGTGCCGACTGGCCAGAATTGCGCTTGCATCTGATCGGCCCGTTGCAATCCAACAAGGCCGCTGAGGCGGTGGCTCTTTTTGATGTTATTGAAACAGTGGACAGGCCGAAAATCGCTGCCGCGCTGGCAGCCGAAATGACCCGCCAGAACCGGCCCCTACCCTGTCTTATTCAGGTTAATACCGGCGAGGAGCCGCAGAAATCAGGTGTTTTGCCAGAGGAGCTGGCCGGGTTTTATGATTATTGCACGAAAGAGGCGGGCTTGCGTGTTACCGGCCTGATGTGCATACCGCCAGCTGAGGAGGAGCCAGCCATGCATTTCGCTTTGCTTGCCAGGCTGGCGGCTGATCTGGGGCTGGCTGAGCTATCCATGGGGATGAGCGGGGATTATGCTGAGGCGATTCGCTTTGGGGCGACCTCTGTGCGGGTTGGCTCTGCCCTGTTTGGCCAGCGCCCACCGCGCCCCTAGCTGGCTGGCTGGTGCTGCCCAAAGGTGATCAGTCTGCTGAACTGTTTTTTGATCTGGCTTTTGATCTGGCTGGCGCGCCGTACTGATCATCCAGCAAATGGCCGGTGCGCGCGCGCTTGGTCTCCATATAGCGTTCATTATGGGCATTGGCTGGCAGGATCAGCGGCACTCTTTTGGTCACATTCAGCCCATGCTGTTCCAGCTGGGCAATTTTGTCCGGGTTATTGGTCATCAGCTGCAATTTTGTCACCCCCAGCAAAGACAACATACGGGCGGCCGGGGCAAATAGCCGCTGATCAGTCTCAAAACCCAGCCGGTGATTGGCCTCTACCGTATCCAGCCCGGCCTCCTGCAGCGCATAGCTGCGCATCTTGTTCAAAAGGCCAATATCGCGCCCTTCCTGAGCCAGATAGATGAGGATACCGCCCCCAGCTTCGGCCATGCGCGCCAGCGCGGTCTGCAGTTGCGGGCCGCAATCACAACGCAGCGAGCCCAGAATATCGCCGGTCAGGCATTGCGAATGCAATCGCACCAGCGGCGCGGCCTCATCAGCACCGCGCCCCACCAGAACCGCGAAATGCTCCTCGCGCTGGCCAGGCGCCCTAAACATGACCATCTGCGCATCTTCAGCCACGGCCAGCGGCAGCTTGACCTTTGTGCTGATAACCAGCTGCGGCGGGCGCGCCTCCAGCTCGGCCAGCTCGCGCGCTTCCAGAACGGGCAGCCGCCAGACAGTCGCCAAGTTGTTTTGCTCAGCCCGGTCAACCAGCCCGGTCCGGCAGATCAGCGCGGCTGGCAGTAATTTGGCAAGGCGCATCAGCTGGCACGCCAGATCCGGCAGGCTGCCGCTGCGCTCAGCCAGCAGGCCGCCCGCTTCCGGCAGCAGCGCTCCATCACCGAGCACCAGTGCGATAATCTGCTCAGCTGCCAGATCGCGAGCCGGCAGGCTGAAGACAGGCCGGTCTTGCGGCACAGAACGGCCAAAGCTCTCCAGATGGCGGCCGGTCAAACATAAAACAGGCTGCGCGCGGGCCATGGTGATCATCTGCTCAGCAGCCAGATCGGCAAATTCAGCCCCGATGCACAAGGCGGCCCGGCCCTGTTGGTCACGGATCATGACAGCCCCGCCCCGCCGCAACGCGGTGCTGGCTTGCTCCAGTTTCAGAAGACCGGAATTTGTGCTGTCGGAAATCGTGCCTTGCATAGCCTGTCCTGCTCTTATGACTCTTAAAATAACAAATCTGGAAAAAGAAAATAACTGTTTTGCCCGCACCCCCTTGTTGGCAGGCTCATAGTCTTTTATCCTAAAATAGCCCAGTCAAGCAATGCGGCCCGGTCAAGCAATGCAAGAAGCAGGCTGATACCGCGGCGAGTGAATCGAAATGAGGGGGTGGCGATGCTGTCACAAGCCAGATTGCTGTTGGTTGATGATGATGACCATCTCCGCGCGGTCTTGCTGGATCAGCTCAAACGCGAGGGTGTCGGTTTTCTCGCCGAATGTGACCGGGTCGAAACAGTCTCCGAAACGGTCACCAGCTTCCGGCCAGATTTGATTCTGTTGGATGTCCAGCTTCCCGATGGCAGCGGTTATGATGTCTGTGCCCAGCTGCGCGCGGCCGGCTTTACCCGCCCAATCCTGATGCTGACTGGCCAGAATGAAGAAGCCCAAGTGATAGAAGGGTTGGAATCCGGGGCCAATGATTATATCGCAAAGCCGATGCGGATGGGCGAGTTGCTGGCCCGTATCCGAACACATCTGAAAACCTTTCTGGCCTCTGATGATGTGCGCTTTACTATTGTCGGGCTGGATTTTATCCCGGCCAACCGCACGCTGAGCCAGCAAAATGGTGAGCAAAAGGTGGTTTTGACGGAAAAGGAAACAATGATTTTGAAAAATCTGGTGCGCGCCTGGCCAGAGGGAATCGACAAGACCGAATTACTGTCTGAGGTATGGGGCTATCAGTCCGGCCTATCCACCCATACGCTGGAAACCCATATCTACCGCCTGCGCCAGAAGATCGCCCGGCTGACCGATCTTTCAGTGATCCGCACCACCGGCAATGGCTATTGTCTGGAAAAATAAGGTTTCAGCAGGGTGGGCTTATGAAGATGGGCCCATCATACGCTCATGCACGGCTGCCATCCCGCGCGCTGCCATATCGCTCACCTCAGCAGCGTGTTTTTGCAACAAGGCAACAACCTCTGGATTGGATGAGGTTTGCAGCACGCTGATGCCCAGCTCAGTCACCTCAATCTCGGTGTCTATTTCCCGGTAATAGTCAAACAGCCTGTCCAGAGTCGGGGACTGGATAATCACCTCTGGATTACGGCCCTCTTGCAGGCGCGTGACCATCATGGAGACATGGGAGATAATCGCGTCCCGCAGCTTTTCATCCGGTGCCTCTGTCGTGGTTCTTATCCCATTTGGCAGCGTCTCTACAGACCGTCTTATGCCTTGATGCTGTTGAAAAATCTTCCGCAGATCGCTCTCTTCAATCGCCAGCGTATCCTTTCCCCGCAGCCCCGGCATGGTAGCTTCATCATGGTGATGAGAGGTCTGGCCAGAGGGTGCCTTTGCACCGCCATGATGGCGCTGGTGCATGGCCTCATAATGGCCTGGCCCTTGATGTAGGCGCAAAAAAAAGCCGCCGGCCAATGTGGCTGCAACACCGAGGCCAAACCCGGCCAGAATAAGGAGGGGGGTTTTTCTGTGCATATTTCAAAACCGAATTCAGTCAGCAGAATTCTGACTATAAAGATGGCTGGGGCGGTAGGATTCGAACCTACGGTACACGATACCAAAAACCGCTGCCTTACCACTTGGCTACGCCCCAGTAACCGGCCGCTGGCGAACAGATCGCACAGAGACTGGAAAAGTCCGCGCACTGTAACCATCCGGGCGGTCTTGATCAATCAAAAAATAGCCACCCGAACCCGCCCTTAATCAGCTGGCCGGGCCTTGCAGGGCACAGCTAACAGCCCAGAGGCCGCGGCCGGTTAAATCACTGGCCAGCCAGTCCGCGGCAGATTGGCTGGCCATCAAGGCAAAACAGCTGCTGCCGGAACCGCTCATCGCCGCGCCCAGAAAATCACCCCCGGCTTGCCGCCCGCTTTTCTCCAGAAGCCCCAAAAACTCAGCGATAGCGGGATGCAGCTGGCAGGCAGGTTCGGCCAGATCATTGCCCAGCTGCAATAAAAACGGCCAGTCACCCTGTTGCAGGGCGGCCAGCCAAACCGCCTCATCCAGCGGCTCGCTATCTGTTGCCCCCTTGGACCAGGCAGCAAAGACCGGCCCGGTCGGAACAGAAATACCGGCATTGGCCAGCACCACAAAAGGCAGCCTCTGCGGCGGGGCCAGCTGTCTGATCTGCACGCCGCTGCCGGTCATATGCAGCCAGCCTCCGGCCAGACAGGCTGGCACATCTGCGCCCAGCCCGGCGGCCAGCCCGGCCAGCTGATCCGGCGCAACGGGCTGATCAAAAAAGCCGGGCAGGAAACGCAGCAGGGCCGCCGCATCTGCTGAGCCGCCGCCCAACCCGCCGCCGGTTGGCAGGTTTTTTTCAAGCCGCACCGCCAGCGGCGGGATCGCACAGCCAGCCTGACGCAGCGACTGCAAGGCTGCCCTTATCAGCTCGGCCCCGCCCGCCTCTTTCAACGCCCCGGCGAGCGGCCCGCTCAGCTCAAGCTGGTCTTGTTCTGCTGGCTCACATTCCAGATAATCACCATAATCGGCAAAGCAAACCAGCGAGGACAGATCATGCCGACCATCCGGGCGGCGGCCTGCTATCTTCAGGAACAGGTTGATTTTGGCAGCTGCCAACAGCCGCGGCGGCCTGATCATTTTGCCGGCTCCAGACCGTTTGCCAGCTTTTCCACAAGCAGCTCATCCAGCTCCGGCTCTGGTTCCAGATCTCTTGCCAGCTGCCATTTGAAGCGCGCTTCCAGCGGGCGGCCCAGCTGCCAATAGACATCCCCCAGATGATCGGTAATGACGGCATCGCCCGGCTCCAGCCGATGCGCCTTTTCCAGCCAGGCTACCGCCGTATTGAAATCGCCAAGCCGGTAGAAGACCCAGCCTAGCGAATCTGCAAAAGCCCCCGATTCAGGCCGCAATTCAACTGCCTTTTCGATCAGCCCGATAGCCGCTTCCAGATTGCGGTTTTCATCTGCCCACCAATAGCCAAGATAATTCAGGGCCCAGGCATCTTGCGGGTTCAGCGCAATGGCTTTCTTCAGCGCCGCCTCGGCCTTGCTGTCGGCTCCGGTTTGCTCATAGCACACACCCAGATTACGCCACAGGCCGGCGGAGTCATCGCCCAGCGCGCGCGCCGCCTCATAGGCGATGATGGCCTGTCCGAATTCCGAGCGGTAGCGGTAATGATCCCCCAGCAAATAGGCCAAGCGGCTATTTTCTGGCTGCTGGCGCATGCGTTCTGTTATCATCTGCTCAGCCCGCTGCCAGTCGGCTGCCTGATGCAGCTGGTCAATCTGCAGCATAAAGCCCGGCTGTGCCCAGCCGCTGGCCGGGTTGATGCCTGCCAGCTGCTCCGCTGATCGGCTCTTATCCTCCAGACTATCCAGCAACTGGCCCAGCACGAAACGGCTCGCCGAATTGTCCGGGTCCATATATTGCACCAGATAGGCACGCAACAAGAGCAGCTGCCGGTTGTCCCGGCTTTGCCAGAACCAGGTGAGGTCCAGAATAGCGGCGGCCAGCGCCTGGCTTGCCTGCGGGGCGGCGCTGTTTTCCAGCTGGCCCGCTGCCAGCAGCTGCGTCAGCCGCGCTCGGTTAAAAGAGGCCGACAGGCCATCCACCAGCAAATCGGCCGCTGTCTCTTCTCCCATCCGCCAGAGCGCTCCGGCCAGCTGCAGGGATAGGCGGGTTGGCAGGCCGGGCTGTCTGGCCAGCTCCAGCGCGACCCGGCGGGCGGCGTCTGTCTGGCCTGTCCATTCCAGAGCCAGTATCATATGCAGATGCATAAAGGCCGGGTCGGCCCCCTCTTGGCGGGAAATAACATCGGTCAGTTTTTGCAGCTCGTTCAGCCCGGCCTCTGCCCGTCCTGTCGCCAGCAAGGCCCAGCCCGACATCAGCTGCGCCAGCGGCCGGCTGCTGTCAAACTGGCGCAGATTTTCAGCCAGCGCGGTCACCGCCTGCCAATCTGCCTCGCGCACAGCCATGGCGGCCGCCGGCTCGCTGGCCAGTGCCACCGCCAGACCGGCTGCCTCAATCCGGCTTGCGATCAGAGCTGCTTCTTCAATCTGGCCATTCTTATAAAAGGATAAAAAGCTCTGTCGCAGCAGAGCGTCATTTTTCTGGTCAACCGCCAGAGCGCGGGAAAAATAAGTCGCTGCTGCCTCCAGATCATTCATCTGCAAAGCCTGGCGGGCAATCAGCCAGCTGGCGGCCAGCCCATCAGGGCCGGACAGATCAGGACCAGATTGTCCGGGGTTAGATTGTCCGGGGCCAACCTGCTGGCTGAGTTCTGCGCGAGCTGGTGGCGGCCCGCTCTGGCAGCTGGCCAGCAAGCTGATACACAGCCCGGCCAGCAGGGCCGGCCGGATCAGGCAGGCTGGCCGCGCAGGCTTGAGGCGGGCGCTGTCCTTGCTGTTTGGCACCCGTCCGGCCTCCTTTTACATATTTGGATAGTTTGGCCCGCCGCCCCCTTGCGGGGCCACCCAGTTAATATTCTGGCTGGGATCCTTGATATCACAGGTTTTGCAATGGACACAGTTCTGCGCGTTGATTTGCAAGCGCGGATTGCTGCCATCTTCCTCGCGCACAATCTCATAGACCCCGGCCGGGCAATAGCGTTGCTCCGGCGCGTCATAGAGGGCCAGATTATGGGAAATTGGCACCTTGTCATCTTTCAGCTGCAAATGAATCGGCTGGTCTTCCTCATGATTGGTTCCCGACAGATAGACTGAGGAATTGCGATCAAAGCTGACCACCCCATCCGGCTTTGGATAGCTGATAATCGGGGCCTCATCGGCTTTTTTCAAGCAGGCATGATCGGCATGATGATGGAAAGTCCAGGGTGCCTTGCCGCGCAGGATATAGGTATCCAGGGCAGAATAGGCCATGCCGAACCAGAAACCGCGATTGAAGGCCGGGCGGATATTGCGCACCCGGTAAAGCTCATCCCAGAGCCAGCTGGCCTGTAATTTTTCTGCATAGCCGACAGGTTCGGCCCGCTCTTGCGTCTGCTCCAGCACCTCAAAGACTGCTTCTGCTGCCAGCATACCGGATTTCATCGCCGTGTGGGTGCCCTTGATTTTGGGCACATTCAAAAACCCGGCGGTGCAGCCGACCAGACAGCCGCCGTCAAAGGTCAGCTTTGGCACCGATTGAAAGCCGCCCTCATTGAGCGCGCGCGCCCCGTAGGAAACCCGCCTTCCGCCTTCCAGCAAGGGCCGCACGGCAGGATGTGTCTTGAATCTCTGGAATTCCTCAAAAGGCGATAAATGCGGATTGCTGTAATCCAGCCCGATAACAAAGCCTATTGCTACTTGATTGCCATTCAGGTGATATAAAAAGGAGCCGCCATAAGTATCGGTGGAAAGTGGCCAGCCAACCGAATGCCAGACTGTGCCGGGCTTGGATTTTTCCGGCTCAATATCCCACAGCTCCTTGATGCCGATAGCATAGGTCTGCGGGTCCTTGCCTTCTTGCAGGCCAAACCGCTCAAACAGCCCCTTGGTTAGATGCCCACGGCAGCCTTCGGCGAAAATCACCTGCCTGCCCAGCAATTCGATGCCCGGCTCATAGCTGTCTGTGGGCTGGCCATCGCGGCCAATGCCCATATCACCGGTGGCAACCCCGCGCACTGCCCCGGCCTCATCATACAACACTTCGGCAGCGGCAAAGCCCGGATAGATTTCCACCCCGGCGGCTTCGGCCTGTTCGCCCAGCCAGCGACAGAAATTGCCCAGAGAGATAATGTAATTGCCATGATTGTTCATTTGCGGCGGCGTTGGCAGGCGGGTCGCCCCCTGCGCGCTCAGCAGCATGAATTTATCTGTTTGCACCGGGGTGTCCAGCGGCGCACCGCGCTCTTTCCAGTCGGGCAGCAACTCATTCAGGGCGCGCGGCTCCAGCACCGCCCCGGACAGGATATGGGCGCCAATCTCACTCCCCTTTTCCAGCAGGCAGACAGAGATGTCCCGGTTCTGTTCAGCTGCCAGCTGCTTCAGCCTGATCGCAGCAGACAGGCCGGACGGCCCGCCCCCGACAATCACCACATCATAATCCATGGATTCGCGTTCAGCCATTTTAATGCCCTTTTTTTAATCCTCTGTGCGGGTCAGATACCCTGCCTGCATATCTGTAAAAAAGCCGATTTTTCCAGAAGGTGGCAAAACAGAGTTCAGTTCAACCGGCTATCATGTCATTATAGGGTTCATGCAGCGCAGAATGCCAGAAGGAAAACGATATGACAATGCCCGCGCGAACCCGTGATGAGTTGCTGAGCGCGCTTTTCTGGCAGGTGGAAATCGGCGCCGATGCAGCCTTTCTGGACAGCCCGCCCGGCGCCGCCGAGACGACACCGCTGGCCGCTTTTATGCCGACTGCAAAAAAAGCTGATACCCCGCCCGCTGCTGCGGCTATGCCGCCTGAGAAGTCTGGCCCACCTTTGAAGTCTGGCCGGGCCTTTTCCGGCCTGCCCGCCAGCCAGCCAGCGGCCCACCCGGATCTGAACCGGCTGGATTCCCTGCCCGCCCTGCAAAAGGCATTGGCAGATTTTGAAGGATGCAGCCTGAAACATACGGCCAGCAATCTGGTTTTTGCTGATGGTAATCCGCAAGCGAAAATTATGCTGATAGGAGAGGCGCCGGGCCGCGATGAGGATCGGATGGGGCTGCCCTTTGTTGGGCCGGCGGGCCAGCTGCTGGATCGGATGCTGGCCGCGATAGGGCTGGATAGGAGCCAAGTCTATATCACCAATATCCTGCCCTGGCGTCCGCCCGGCAACCGCACGCCAACAGCTGAGGAAACCGCCCTGCTCTGGCCCTTTTTGCGCCGCCATATCCAGCTGAAAGCCCCGCAGATTATCCTGGCCCTTGGCGGGTCTTCAGCAAAATTGCTGCTGGACAGCCAGACTGGTATTTTGAAATTGCGCGGCCAGATGCGGGAGGTGGATTTTGGGCTGCCTGCCCGGCTGCCAGTTTTGCCCAGCCTGCATCCGGCCTATTTGCTGCGCTCGCCTGCACAGAAAAAGCTCGCCTGGGCGGATTTGCTCACCCTGCGCCATTTTTTGGACAAATTACCGCCTGATAAAACCGACCCGGATGCGGCGATGGCAACAGAATCGGCCCGGTCCAACCCGGCAGGCGATTGACAAGCCGCCGCCCAGCCGCCCATATAGGACTGGCCAAAGAACCGGCTGACTGATAAAGCAAAACAGGTTTATTTGATGATTTTTTATCGCGCTGTTACGACCTTTTTCCTGTTGGCCTTGCTGGCCCTGCCGCTGCGCGCAACCGAGCTGCCAGAGCGATTGCCTGAGCTGTTGACAGATAAGGATACCCGCCTCTACCAGCAGATTTTTGAAGCCCAGGAGCTGGGCAATATCAAACAGGCCGACAAGCTGATAGCCCAGCTGGATAATACCATGCTGATGGGTCATATCCTCTCGCAACGCTATCTGCATCCGACTGCCTGGCGATCCAGATATTCTGAATTGCGGGACTGGCTCGACCTTTATTCTGATCATCCGGCTGCCAGCCGTATCAAATGGCTGGCTGACAAGCGCCGTCCGAAAGCGGCGGCTGGCCCCAAGCAACCGAAAAAAGGCTATCTGAACGGGGTTGGCCATCATGATCCGCAAAGCTGGCGGGCGGCAGTGCCGGTCAGCCGGTCTGGGCGGGCTTCTCCCAGAAAGACAGCTGCCATTGCAGCTGAGGTGCGCCGGGCTATTCGGCGAGGGGCCCCGACTGCGGCGGCCCGCTATCTCAGCCAGTCGGGCAATCTGCGCTATCTGACAAAAGCTGAGGAAGGGCATTTGCTGGGCGAGATCGCGCATGGCTATTTTGTCTTTGGGTTGGATGACAAGGCCATTCGAACGGCCCGTCAGGCAATCGGCAAGGGTCGGGCTGAGGCCTATATGGCCTATTGGGCTGGCGGTCTGGCCGCGATACGAAGCCGCCAGCCGGAACTGGCTGGGATGCTGTTTCGCACGCTGGCCGAACTGGAGGACGCGCCGACTGTGCTGCGATCCGGGGCGGCCTTCTGGGCACAGAGGCTGGCCTTGCGGGAAGGCGACTTTGCCGGTGCGATGCGCTGGCTGGATATTGCCGCCGCAAGCCCGAAAAGTTTTTATGGTGTGATGGCCTTGCAGGCATCCGGCCAGCATTTGCCGATTTCCTTTGACCTGCCTCAGCTGTCAGATGATTTCACCCAATGGCTGCTGGAACGGCGCGGTGGGCGGCGTGTCTTTGCCCTGTTGCAGACCGGCAACTGGACTGAGGCAGCGCGCGAGTTGCGCTATCTCTATGATGAGGCAGATACCGATCGCAGGCGCGATATGATGGTGTTTGCCGTTCAGCATAATATGCCCGGGCTGGCTTTCCGGCTGGCGGATATTTTCCGCCGTGAAAAAGGCATCCTCTATTATGGGGCGCTTTATCCAGAACCTGAGGTGGAGGTGGAGTTCAGCGTTGACCGCGCCCTGCTCTGGGCGATTGCGCGCAAGGAATCCGGCTTTTATCCGCTGGCCCGCAGCCGGGTCCGCGCCTCCGGTCTGATGCAGATTATGCCCGCCACCGCAGCCTTTATTGGCCGTGACAGGCGCTATCGCAGCTCAATGCGGCACATGCTGCACAACCCGGAAGTTAATTTGCAGCTGGGTCAGGATTATATTGTGCATCTGCTGAATGAGCCGCTGATCAGCGGCAATCTGGTGCGGATGCTGGCCGCCTATAATGGCGGGCCGGGCAATCTGAACAAATGGATGCGGCGGCGCGATCATCAAGATGATGTGTTTTTGCTGATCGAATCAATTCCCGCCCGTGAGACGCGCAATTATATCAAAAGCGTGATAACAGATATGTGGATGTATCGGATCAAATTCGGCGAGGATACACCGGCCCTGCGCTCGGTCATTGCAGGTGATCCGCAAGCAGGAAAGCTGGCCTTCTTGCTGAGCCCGGCAGCTGATAAAACCAGCGGGCAGCCCTGATCGAATAGCAGATAAAGAGGAGCGGACTGTGAGCAGGCTGGATGAAACAAGGCACTTTGTGCCGGTGCGGATAGCGGTTCTGACTGTCTCGGACAGCCGCACGCTGGCTGAGGACAAGTCCGGTGATGTGCTGGCTGAGCGGCTCACCGGGGCCGGGCATCACCTGGCCCAGCGCGCCATTGTGCCTGATGATCAACAGGCGATCTGCGATTTTCTGGCCGCGTCGATAGAGGATAGCGAGACATATGTGGTGATCGCAACTGGCGGGACCGGGCTGACCGGGCGGGATGTAACCCCGGAGGCGTTTCGCTCAGTTTTTGAAAAGGAGATAGAAGGGTTCGGTGAAGCCTTCCGCTTTCTGTCCTTTGCTAAGATTGGCACATCCACCCTGCAGAGCCGGGCGGTTGCCGGGGTTGCGGGCGGCACCTATCTGTTCGCCTTGCCCGGCTCGCCCTCAGCCTGCCGGGATGCCTGGGATGATTTGCTGGTGCATCAGCTCGATTACCGGCATCGCCCGTGCAATTTTGTTGAGATTATGCCGCGGCTGACTGAGGCAGCCGGGGTGCGCGCCCGCAAATGAGTGCAGACCGGGCGGCGCTGCCAGATGACAGGCTGGAACTGGCCTGGCAAGATAACGGGCCGGTCCTCGGAGTTGATGAGGCGGGGCGCGGCCCCTGGGCCGGTCCGGTCACCGCGGCTGCTTTCTGGCGTGATCCGGGAGCGGGTCTGCCCCCCGGTCTGACTGACTCAAAAAAATTATCGGCACCAGCGCGCCAGCGTCTGGAAACAGAATTGAAACGCGGCCCGCATCTGTTTTGCGTTGCTGAGGCCAGCGCGGCGGAAATTGACCGGCTGGGGATTTTGCCTGCCACCTTTCTGGCCATGGATCGGGCCTTGTGCGGCCTGCTTGGGGCACTTCAGGATCGCGCCCTTGGCCAGCCGGGCTGTCTGCTGATCGATGGTAATCTTGTCCCGCGGCTGGAGGGGCTGGCAGCGCAGCTGGCCGGGCTGCCGAAAATCCTGCCGGTTGTGAAGGGCGACAGCAAGAGCCTGTCTATCGCGGCTGCCTCCATTCTGGCCAAGACTGATCGCGACCGGCAGCTGGACCAGCTGGATGCACAGTTTCCCGCCTATGGTTTTGCCCGCCATAAGGGCTATGGCACCAAAGAGCATGCTGCGGCGCTGGCCCGGCATGGCCCCTGTCCGGCGCATCGGCGCTCTTTTCGGCCTATTGCCCGCTTGCTTGGGGCCTCAGATTAAAAAGCCGGTTTTGGACCATGCCGGTTTTTCTTGCCCTGTGACGGTCGGGCCAGCCACCAGCCTGACCGGCCGGTATCATGTAGCCGCCGGACAGCTGCAGCTATCAGCGGCAGGATGAGGGCCAGCGATACCAGCCCGGCCAGTACCGGCCCCTCCCCATGATCCTCTCTATGCGATCGGTGATGATAGGCGCGCTGGCCCGGCTCTGATCGCCATTCGATACAGCCGCCTTCCTCGCTTAATGGCTCTTTGGCAGCACAGCGCCCGCGCCCCAGCTGCACCTCCCCCTCCTCATTCCAGGTGAGATGGCCGCCTCTGGCCCAGCCAGACGGAATATTGATGGAGGAGGCTTCCTTGCCATCATCGCTAATCCGGTCAAATACCGGCCTCTCAAAAAAGGTGTGATGAAAACGCTGGTCAAAATCCCATCCGGCCCCGGAAACTGCTGCGGTCAGGCTGGCTGCCCAATGCATCAGGATACAAAATAGCAGAAACCACCAGAACTCAGCCCGGCGGGCGCGCCCGCGGAAAATAGCATAATTGCCCATACAGGCTGTGATTGCCTCGGAAAAAGTCATCTAATCCCCCTGGAATATGCGTGTCAGGCATTGATTACACGGATAAGTTTGACAGAATTTATAATTTGTGACCAGAGGCTGTGTCATTTGCAGCCATATTTCCGCTTGCAGGATAGCCGGGCGCGGCCCCCGGCGGCGCCCCCGACACAGGGCCTGGCATCCGGCTTAGCGCAGCGGATAGCGAAATTTCGGCAGCTTTACCCCCTAGATAAGGCCCCTCCCGGAAGCGCAGCTACAATATATTGATAAGACTTAAAGAGTGCCGGATAATTGTTTGACTTTCCTTGATTCCGACTGTTTCTATGGGGGGGATTCGCGGCTTTTTGAAAGGCGGGCAGAGCAGCCATGGCTAAGGGCAGGGTTCAAAATTTGCAGGATCAAATTCTGCCGGGGGATTGTCTGGACAGGCTGGCCAGCCTGCCAGATGCCTGTGTTGATCTGGTGTTTGCCGACCCGCCCTATAATCTGCAGCTGCAAGGGGCATTGCACCGGCCGGACAGCTCGCTGGTCGATGCGGTGGATGATGCCTGGGACAGCTATGACAGTTTTGCTGCCTATGATCGCCAGGCTGAGGGCTGGCTGAAAGAATGTCGCCGGGTGCTGAAGCCGGACGGGGCGATTTGGGTGATCGGCAGCTATCACAATATTTTCCGGATTGGCCGGTTGTTGCAGGACCTGGATTACTGGATTTTGAATGATGTTATCTGGCGCAAGAGCAATCCGATGCCGAATTTTCGCGGGCGGCGCTTTACCAACGCGCATGAGACCCTGATCTGGGCGGCAAAGTCGGAAAGCTCAAAATATTGCTTTAATTATGAGGCGATGAAAGCGCTCAATGAAGGGGTGCAGATGCGCTCGGACTGGCTGCTGCCTATTTGCACCGGCCAGGAGCGGCTAAAAGATGCAGGCGGGCGCAAGGCACATCCGACACAAAAACCGGAAAATTTGCTGGCACGGGTGATACTGGCTTCCAGCCGCCGCGGCGATCTTATTCTGGATCCGTTTTTTGGCACAGGCACCACCGGCGCGGTTGCCAGGCGGCTGGGTCGGCATTTTATCGGCATTGAACAGGATGCGGACTATATCAGTCTGGCGAAAGCGCGGATTGCCAAAATTCGCCCGCTGACCAATGCTGCTATTTTGGAAACGCCGGAAAAACGCGCCTTGCCGCGGATTCCGTTCGGGGCCTTGCTGGAGCGTGGCTGGCTGCAGCCGGGCGATCAGCTTACCGATGCTGGCCGCCGCTTTACCGCCCAGGTGCGCGCTGATGGCTCGCTGGTCGCAGCAGATAAATCCAGCGGCTCGATTCATTCATTGGGGGCCAGCTTGCAGGGCGCGCCTTCCTGTAATGGCTGGACTTTCTGGCATATAGAGCAACAGGGAAAAACCGTGCCGATTGATGATTTGCGGTCTGCCTTGCGTGCTGAAATGGCGAAATCCGGCACCGCCTAATAGAAGGCCAGGCAACTAAGGCTAAAAGGCACCCGGTTAAAATTCATAAGATTGCAGGCAAGCCACCGGGCAATCCAGCTTCTCCCGCCCCTTCAGCCCGGCCAGTTCAATCATACAGACTGCCCCGGCGACAATACCGCCCGCCCGCTCAACCAGCCGTGCACTGGCCGCCAGCGTGCCGCCGGTTGCCAACAAATCATCACACAGAACAACGCGCTGACCGGCGATCTCGCGGCTGGTTTGCAGGGCTATCCGGGCTTCGCCATATTCCAGCGCGTAGGATTCCTCTACCAGCTTGCCGGGCAGCTTGCCGGATTTTCGGATCATCACCGTACCGGTTTGCAGATTGAGAGCCAGCGGCATGGCAAACAAAAAGCCGCGCGCATCAATGCCAGCTGTGAGCTGCGGCTCAAAGCCAGCCGCTAATTCGGTCATCGCCGCAATGGCCTGGCGCAAGACCTCCGGCTTTTCCAGCGCCGGGCTGATGTCATAAAAAGTGATCCCGGGCTTCGGGAAATCCGGGATTTTGCCAATATGCGGGTCCAGATTAAAGGGCATCAGCCTGGCCTGACCCGGTTGCCTTTTTTTCCAGCCTGCGCTGGTGCAGGATCGGCTCAGTATAGCCAGAGGGTTGCTGCCGCCCCTCAAAGACCAGATCACAGGCAGCCTGAAAAGCGATAGAGCTGGCAAAATCATCTGCCATGGGCTGATAGGCGGGATCGCCGGCATTTTGCTGATCCACAATGCGGGCCATTTTTTCCATCACAGCGCGTACCTGCTCTTCAGAACAGATACCATGATACAGCCAATTTGCCATATGCTGTGAGGAAATACGCAAGGTGGCCCGATCCTCCATCAGCCCAATATTGTTCATATCGGGCACTTTTGAACAGCCCACCCCCTGATCAATCCAGCGCACCACATAGCCAAGGATGCCCTGGGCATTGTTTTCCAGCTCGGCCCGAACCTCCTCCTCCGACCAGTTGGCCTGCCCGGCCAGCGGCATGGTCAGCAGGTCGGCCAGACTGCCGCGGCTTTTTCCGCTCAGCTCTTGCTGGCGGGCAAAGACATCTACCTGATGGTAATGCAGCGCGTGCAGGGTCGCAGCCGTGGGGGAGGGCACCCAGGCACAGTTGGCACCGGATTGCGGATGACCGATTTTCTGCTCCAGCATATCAGCCATCCGGTCCGGGGCTGCCCACATTCCTTTGCCGATCTGGGCGCGGCCGGAAAAGCCGCAAGCCAGCCCGATATCCACATTGCGATCCTCATAGGCGGTGATCCAGGCGGACTGTTTCATATCGCCCTTGCGGATCATTACCCCGGCTTCCATTGCGGTGTGCATCTCATCGCCGGTGCGATCCAGAAAGCCGGTATTGATAAAGACCACCCGGTCAGCGGCGGCCCGTATCGATTCCTTCAAATTGGCGGAGGTGCGGCGTTCCTCATCCATGATGCCGATTTTTATTGTCGCCGTTGGCAGGCCCAGCAGGGCCTCCACAGCTGCAAATATCTGCACCGCAAACCCGACCTCATCCGGCCCGTGCATTTTTGGCTTGACGATATAGACTGACCCGCAGCGCGAATTGGCCCGCCTTTCCAGATCAGGCAGCGCACCCAGCACCGTCATAAAGGCATCCATGATCCCTTCTGGAATCTCTGATCCATCGCTGAGCAAAATAGCCGGGTTGGTCATCAAATGGCCGACATTGCGCACCAGCATCAAGGCCCGACCTGGCAGGGTGAAATCGCCATCTGGCCCGACATAGCAGCGGTCAGGATGCAGCTTGCGGGTAATTGTGCGGCCATTTTTTTCCAGCTCCTCAGCCAGATCGCCGCGCATCAACCCCCGCCAATTGCGATAGGCCAGAACCTTGTCCTCGGCATCCACCGCCGCGACCGAATCCTCACAATCCATAATCACCGAAATCGCCGATTCGACCAGTAAATCCTGAATATGGGCCGGGTCATCCTTGCCAACAAAACCGCCCGCATCAATCTGAATCTCAATATGCAGATTATGGCGGGTCAGCAAAATTGCCTGGGGGGCCGTGTCCGGGCCCGACCAGCCCTTAAAGCCAGCTGGGTGTTTCAGCGGGCAACGCCCTTGTCCAGTTTGCACCATCAATGCCCCATCAGAAAGCTCAAAGCCGGTCACCTCTGACCAGCTGGCACCGTCCAGTGGCGCAAACGCATCCAGAATAGCGCGCCCCCGGTCGATTACCTTCTGGCCGCGGAGCGGATTATAACCAGAACCAGCCCCGGCCCCGTCCGTATCTGTGATGACATCGGTGCCATAAAGCGCGTCATACAGGCTGCCCCAGCGGGCATTGGCGGCGTTCAGCGCATAGCGGGCATTCATAATCGGCACCACCAGCTGCGGGCCGGCAATGCTGGCAATTTCCGCATCCACCTTTTCCGTGCTAATGGTAAAATCTGGCCCCTCAGTTACCAGATAGCCGATCTTGCGCAAAAACGCCTCGGTCTCGGCCGGGTTAATTTTCTGGCCGCGCCTGTCTGCCAGCCAGCTGTCCAGCTCAGCCTGCAGAGCCTCCCGGCGCTCCAGCAATGCCTGGTTTTGCGGCACCAGCTGATCAAGGGCCGCCTCAAATCCAGCCCAGAAACGCGGCGCGTCCAGCTGGCTGGCGGGCAATAATTCCTGTTCAACAAACCTGTCCAGAAGCGAATCAACCTGTAAATTTCCGCGCTGAATATAAGTCATTCCGGCCCCCTTTCAGTGAGCAAAGCTACCCGGATAATACAGGATGAGAGGCAGCTCACTCAATCAGGGCTTTCCGCATCGTGGAAAACCATTCTACTAAGTGGAAAGGTGTCATCGGCTGCCGGGCTGCCAGTCAATCCCGACCTCGGCCAAAATGGATTGCAGGCGGTGCAGCTGGCTGGCCAGCTGATCTGCTGTGCACCCCTCGGCGCGTGCTACCAGTGCTGGCTCAGTATTGGAGGCGCGCAGCAGGAACCAGCCATCTGGCCCGGTCAGCCGCACCCCGTCAATATCCAGCAGCTCTTCATCAGCCTTGGCGGTTTCGGCTACCAGCCGGGCGATAGCGTCCATCTGGCTGAATTTCTGCTCATCGGAACAGGCAATATGATATTCCGGGCTGGCCATGATCTCAGGCAGCTGATCAGCAAATTGGGCAATCGTCATGCCCAGCTGTTTCATGGCGGCCAGTGTCCGCAGCCCGACATAGATACCATCATCAAACCCAAACCAGCCATCTGCTAGGAAAATATGGCCGGACATCTCGCCGGCCAGCGGCGCGGCGCGGTCTGCCAGCCTGGTCTTCATGTGGCTGTGACCGGTTTTCCACAATTCTGGCCTGCCGCCAGACTGTTCGATAATCTGCATGGCCAGACCGCTGGATTTCACATCCAGAATAACTGGCTGATCCGGCTGGCGCGCCAGAATTTCTGTTGCCAGAAACGCGGTCAGCAAATCCCCTGCGATGAGGCGGCCTTTTTCATCAATAATGCCGGTGCGGTCACCATCCCCGTCAAAGCCGATACCGCAGACTGCCCCCTGCTCTGCCCGTGCTGCGCGCAACAGGCCCAGCGTTTCTGGATCAACCGGGTTCGGGTGATGGTTGGGAAAACGGCCATCCACCTCAGTAAAGAGCAGATGATGCTGGCCGGGCAGCTGGCTGGCCAGAGCCTCCATCACCGGCCCGGTCGCCCCATTGCCGGAATCCCAGACAACTGACATTTCCGGCAAATCCAGACCTTCCAGCAAGCGGTTGCAATAGGCCTCTAATATCGCCTCCCTGGTCTGGCTGCCAGACCCGCCCCCGCCATGGCTTGTCGCCGCCCGGCGGCCTAGCTGCAAAATCTGTTCACCGTAAAAGCTCTGGTGACCGGCCACCATCTTAAAGCCATTATGATCAGGCGGGTTGTGTGATCCGGTTACCTGAATCGCCCCGTCACATTCAAGAAAGCGATCGGCAAAATACAGCATCGGGGTAGGCCCCAACCCGATATCAATTACCTCTGCTCCGGCTGCTTGCAGCCCCTCTATCAAAGCGGCGTGCAGCTCGGGCGAGCTCAACCGGCCATCGCGGCCCACCGCGATGCGGGGTTGGCGGTGCTGGCTGTTCAGAAAATGCGGAAAATGCCAGCCTAACGCGCGGGCATCTGCTGCAAACAGGGTCTCGCCAACAATGCCGCGAATATCATAGGCGCGCAGAATGGTTGGTTGAAAATGATGTGCTGTCATCCACCTGACCCCGCCATAATTCCAAAAAACTGTCTCACCGCAACTGGGTCAGCCAGTCCCGCAGGGGCTCTGCCAAATCCGCACGCGCCAGCCCAAAGGCAATATTGGCTTTCAAAAAGCCTAGTTTTGAGCCGCAATCGAAGCGTTCACCGGAAAAGCGTAGCCCATGGAACGGCGCAGCCCCAATGCGGGTTGCCAGCGCATCGGTCAGCTGAATCTCACCGCCCGCTCCGGTTTCCTGCTTGTCCAGCTGGTCAAAAACGCCTGGCTCAATGATATAGCGGCCCACCACCCCCAGCCTGGACGGGGCCTGTTTTGGATCCGGCTTTTCCACCAGCCCCTTTACTTCCACCAGCTTTCCGTCATCCTCGCCGGGGGTTACAATTCCATAGGAGCCTGTCGCCTCTGCCTCAACTTCCATCACCGCGACCATATTGCCGCCCGGCCAGTGCGCGACCATTTCAGCCAGAGCAGGCTGGCCCAAAATCAAATCATCAGCTAACAAAATGGCCACCGGCTCGCCGCCCGCCAGTTTGCGCGCGCACCAGACAGCATGACCCAGACCGGCCGCCGCCTGCTGGCGCACGTAGGAGACAGCACCGGGATTTTTCACCATCGCCCGCACCAGATCCAGCGCCTCCATCTTGCCCTTGGCCTGAAGCACCGATTCCAGTTCCGTCGAATGGTCAAAATGATCCTCAATCGCGGTTTTATTACGGCCGGTTACAAAGATAAATTCCTCTATCCCGACGGCCGCGGCCTCTTCGACCGCATATTGAATCAGCGGCTTGTCCACCACCGGCAGCATTTCCTTTGGCAATGCCTTGGTTGCTGGCAGAAACCGGGTTCCCAAACCCCCGACGGGAAAAATAGCCTTGCGAAGCATCTCAGTCTCTTTCAAGCAAAAGCGGGTATTGGGCTTGCAGCCTCCCTCTTAAAGCGGCATAAACAGCCAGTCAAGCGATGCGTGGATGCAAGCGGGGCGATTTGCAGCACCGCTCACAAAACAATATTTTTCTGCTATATAGGTTGCAAAGGCAAAACAAGGCGGCTGAAACAATGATAAAATCCCTG
>JADHLK010000009.1 GCA_016780695.1 Alphaproteobacteria bacterium
TAAAGGGCGTGTCGCTCATCATAGCCTCCTCAAATGGGCAACGCGGCCGGCAAAATCCTGCCAGCTGGCCTGCAAGACATTTTTTTCCATCCAGTCCAGAAAGCCTTGCCGGTCGGCAGCTATCTTGTCCCATTCCAGATAGCTGGCATTATCGCGCGGGTAATAGCCATGTGCATAAGACGGATGCGCCCCGCCCGGCACCACACAGACCGCGCCAACAGCCCAATGTGGCAAGATCACTGTATTGGGGTGGGCATTCGGATGCGCTTTCAGATCATCGACCAGCTCCTCAACCGTGATGATAGAGTGTTGGGCGGCCAGCACCGCCTGTTTTTGCACGCCCAGAATTCCCTCAATCAGCACATTGCCCTTGCGGTCAGCGCGCAACGCATGGATCACGGTCACATCAGGCCGCAAGGCAGGCACGGCGGCCAGCTCCTCTCCGGTGAACGGACAGCGCACAGATTTTATCTGGTCATTGACCGCGCGCAATTCTGCCCCGATATAGCCGCGCAGCACGGCCATCGGCAGGTTGGCAGCCCCGGCCTCATAGGCATTGGCCATCGCAGCGTGCGAATGCTCTACCAGCTGCAGCTTATTCGGCCAGCCATTTTCCACCGCATCGCGCAAGCGGCGCAGCAGCCCTACCCCCGGATTACCGGCATAGGAAAAAATCAGCCGATCCGCACAGCCCATGCCAATCATCTGATCATAGATCACATCCGGGGTCATCCGAACCAGCGTCAGATGCCGCCTTTGCTGGCGAATAACCTCATGGGCGGCGGCGTGCGGAATCAGATGGGTAAAGCCTTCAAAGGCCAGCATCTGGCCATCGCGCACATAAGCACGCACCGCATCCGGCAAGGACATTATCTCTGCCATGGGTCTTTTTCTCCTCCTCAGCGCGCCTCATCACCACCAATAAACAGAAACCCGTCCCGGTTCACGACCGGCACCGGTTCCAGAAAACATTTTTCCGCCGCCCCGGCGATACAATAGCCGTCCTCTATGCGAAATTCGGCATAATGCATCGTGCAGCGTATCCGGTCTTTGGTCTCATTCATGAATTCCCCCTCGCGAAAATTCAGCGGCAGGCTGACATGCGGGCAAATATTCAAATAGCCCCAGACCGCCTGATCCCGGCGCACGACAAACATGGAAAAGGCAGACCGCCCCTTGCCAAAGACAAATTCGCGCGCATCATAATTGGCAATCTGATCGAGCGAGCCCAGCGGTGTGCCGGGGGCCGGGGCGCGCGGGCGCGAACGCCAGTAATCCCGATTCGGAAGGCTGGCTATCTCAGGGTTCATTTGCCACCCCCAAAAGGCAGCGGCGGGGCCGCCTCATGCAGCGCGGTCAGCTGATGGTCAGCAAACAGACCAACCCGAATATAGGGGTCCTGTTCAATAAAACGCGCAGCAGCTTGCGGGCTGTCCGCTTCAATCAACAGGAAAGTCCCGCACATAGTGCCGCTGCTATCTGCCAGCGGCGCCCCATAGACCAGCTTTGCCCCGGCATGGGTCGCATGAATATGATCGCGGTGGCTGGCCCGCGTTTTCTGCCGCAATTCAGCACAGCCCTGCTTGTCCCTGCCAGTGAACAAAAAAAGCATCGTCAGCCTCCCTGCCTCGCGCCAGTCTGAGGACGCTGGCCGGCATAGGCCTGTTGCAGCAAGGCCCGAATATCAGCCCGGTTAAACGGGCGCGGATTGAAATACGGATTGGCAACCGCCAGATCAGCCGCCTTGTCCAGATCAGCCTCTGTCAGCCCCAGCCCGGCGAGGCTGGTTGGCCCGCCACAGGCGGCGACCAGATCAAAAATAGCCTCTCCCATGGGCTGGCCTGCCAGCAGCTCGCCCAGCCTGTCCAGCTGCCGGGCGGCCGGGGCATTAAACGCTGCAGTATGGGCCAGCATCACGGTATGGGTTTCAGCGTGTGGCAGGTCAAAACTGCCCCCCAGCGTATGGCAAATCTTGTGATGCAGGGCCATGCCGACTGAGCCAAGGGCCACGCCGCACATCCAGGCCCCGTAAAGCGCCTGCCAGCGGGCCTCACGATCTTGCGGCTTGTCCTGCAAGACAGGCAGGGCGGCGAACAGCGCCTTTATACCTGTCTCGCTCATCTGGTCTATGATCGGGTTGCGATTTTCCGCATAGAGCGCCTCTGCCGCGTGCGCCATCGCATTTATGCCGCTGGTCAGCGTCAGGCCAGCAGGCAGCCCCATCGTCAACTCAACATCATAAATAACCGTTTGCGGCAACACTTTGAGCGTGCGCTGGGTGGTCTTCACCCCATTTTCAGTCTGCCCCAGAATCGGCGTCATTTCTGATCCGGCATAGGTGGTGGGCAGGGCAATCTGCGGCAGCCCGGTCCGCAGGGCCAGTGCCTTGGCCAGCCCGGTCGTGGACCCTCCTCCCGCCGCCAGCAGGCAATCTGCGCCTGTCTCCTGCAAATGAGCCAACGCTTTTTCGGTAACCGATACCGGCGTGTGCATAGCTGCCTCACTGAACAGGCCGCTGCCCAGCCTGCCCAGCCTGTCCAGCATCTCATCGCCCAGCTTTGCCTGATGCGGCGTGGTCAGCACCAGCACCTGGCCAGCCCCCAGCAGGCGGGCTTCCTCAGCTGCCTTCTCACGCGTACCAAATCCAAACAGAACCCGGCCCGGGTTGGCCGTATAGACAAAAGGCTGATCTGTCATGCTGGCCGCCATGGCTGTCACCTTTGGTAAAAGGGCGGTATCTGGGCATCCACATTCACCCAGACAGATTTCGGCTGGGTATAGTCGCGCATCGCTTCAAACCCCATTTCGCGGCCATAGCCTGACTCGCCAAAGCCGCCAAAGGGAGAGGCCGGATGCACCCGCTTATAGCTGTTTATCCAGACCATGCCGGCCTTTATATTATTGGCAAATTGATGCGCCCGGCTGAGGCTGGCAGTCCACAGGCCGGACCCCAGCCCGTAGCGGGTATTATTCGCCAGCGCCAGTGCTTCTGCATCTGTCTTGAAGGTGGTCACAGTTACAAAGGGGCCGAAAACTTCTTCCAGATTGACCGTATCATCGGGCTTGGCCCGCAGCACAGTCGGCTCAATAAAATAGCCATTGGCAAGGGCGGGATCATCCGGCTGCTTGCCACCACACAAGAATTCAGCCCCTTCCTTGCGGGCCACGTCACAATAATGCAGCACCCGATCCAGATGCGTTTTGCTGGTCAGCGGCCCCATCTCGGTTTGCGGATCAAGCGGGTCTCCCAGCCGGATGGATTTTGCCAGCCCGACAAATTTTTCCAAAAACGCCTCCGCAATATTTTCATGCAGGATAAGGCGCGAACCGGCGATACAGGCCTGACCCTGATTATGAAAAATGGCAAAGGCCGACCCGCCAACAGCCGCCGGCAGATTGGCATCTTCAAAAACAATATTCGGGCCCTTGCCGCCCAGCTCCAGCTGCACTTTTTTCAAATTGCCGGCTGAGGCCTCAACAATGCGCCGACCGGTTGCGGTGGAGCCGGTAAAAGCAATCTTGCCAACATCCGGATGCTCTGCCAGATGCTGGCCGGCCGTCTGGCCATAGCCGGGCAGAATATTCACCACCCCCGGCGGAAAACCCACCTCCTGCATCAGCTCACCGATACGCAAGGTCGAAAGCGGAGCCAGCTCAGTCGGCTTCAGCACTACGCAATTACCGGCCGCCAGAGCCGGGCCCATCTTCCAGCTGGTGAACATCAGCGGGAAATTCCAAGGCACAATCTGGCCCACCACCCCTATCGGCTCCCGCTGAACAAAATTCAGAAAACCGGCATCTACTGGCACAACATCGCCTTGCAGCTTGTCTGCCATGCCGCCGAAATAGCGAAAACACAGGACGGTGCGCGGCACATCAAGGCGCAGGCAATCATTGATCGGATGGCCGGTATCCAGCGCTTCTAACCGGGCCAGCTCAGCTGTCTCCTGCTCAATACGATCTGCCAGTCGCAGCAACAGCTGGCCGCGGTCATGGGCGGCCATGGCGGCCCAGGCCGGGTGGGCTTTTTTTGCAGCTGCCACTGCCAGATCCACATCCTCAGCCCGCGCCTCGGCAATATCTGCCAGATGCGCGCCATTGGCCGGATTGATCACCGCGATCTTGCCGCCTGCCTGTGCATCCTGCCAGACGCCGTTAATCAGAAGTTTTGTCTGCATCATCTGCCCCCAATTGCAAAGGCGCGCGCGGCGCGTCAAAAAAATGCCGGAAAGAGAAAAATCTGCCAGCCTGCATCCGGCAAGCGGCGAAAGCTGGCAGATTTTATTTTGATTATCCTAGAATTTTACCGCGACATTCGGGGCCTTGCCTTCACGGATCAGCTCAGGAATTTTCGGGCTGCCATTTTCCCAGACCAGCAGCATGGAACGCTTGTTAGAAAAGCCCTGATGGCGAATATCAGCAGGCATACAGGCAATATCGCCTGCCCGCATCAAAACCTTGGCCCGATTGCGGCCAGTATTGCCATCCTTGATATCCCAGATGATTTCATCAGACAGCTGGCAGAACCATTCACAGCGGTCATTGCCATGCTCAACCGGCAGGGTAAATTCCTCAGAGGTCGGACAGAACAGTGATTCCTGAACCACCGAACAGACAGACGGATTCCAGGTCACATCCGAACGCGACAGATAGGCGAACAGATTATAACCGGATACCTCATTTTCAAAACCCGGCTCTACATGAACTTCCGGCTCACCCTGATCCACATCAGCGAACATCCGGTTCACCGGATAGCCTGATTCGTCAGAGCGCAAGGGCGTATCCCCGGGCAGGCCAACCATGCGCTTGGCGGTGACCCGCTGGCGCGTGACAGCCTCGTCATTATCGCCATTCTTAACCCCCCAGGCTTGGCCCGTTTCCATCGGTGCGGCAAAGGGATCATAGCCCTCATTGGTCCAGTCAGAGACCATCTCCTTGAAGATTTGCATCAAATCCTCAGCCTTGAACCGTTCGGTATAATCCCGGCCAACAGCCTTATAGGCTTCGTTGGTTGCCCCGGCAAACATATCCACCTCACCATAATAGTTGGTGGTACCAAACACCGGATCAAAATTCACCGTGCCATAGAAAAAGCCCCAGGCGACATCGCGCATCAATGAGCGCATGAACGAATCTGCCGGGATAGTATGCTGGCCGCCGGGCCAGCTGATATGGGCGAAATATTCATCTCGGCTGAACTGGAAAGACCCTGCCTGAAATGATTTATAGCCGGTCTGGTTATCCGCCGGATTGACCTTGAATTCACTCTGCAATGGTAAAGAATCTGGCATTTTATCCTCCTTCTACCTCAGGCTGACATGGGAACGGACTGGCAAATATCTGCCCAGCGTTCAATGGTTTCGGGGCCCTGAATTGTTTGAATCAGGACACAGGCCGGTGCCTCGGCAACAAACCGGTAGGCCGAACCGACCGGCAGCAACGCCATATGGCCACGGCGCAATTTCACCCAGCCCATCTTGCGACCGGCAGGCTCTCCTGCCAGCTTGTGGCCCCCTTCTGATTCCTGGTCCACCAGACTATCGGGATCATCCAGCTTCAACAGCTCAACCGTGACCTCGCGATCATCCATATTCAGGGCAAATTCATCATGAGCACAGCTATACCAAGCAGAGGTTCCCTCCGCCCGCATCGCCTCAATCACATATTCAAAATTCTTGCCGACAGCGACCCGCTCCCACGGGGCAGACTTTGCTGCGACTTCATAGACATTCGAGAAGACATAATTTTTTGGGTCATCATCAATAGCAATGACACCGCCTGTCTTGAAGTCGTCAATCGCGCCGAAGACTGTCTCATATTGTGACATTTTCTATCTCCCTTGCTTTCCCCCGACATCCGCTAACGGCATCAAGGGATGATCATTAATTTCGGTTTTTCCTCCCCAAACTATGTGAGGCCGAAACGCCCAAGTCAACAATAATGTTCGCAAAGGGAACATTCGTTCGGTATGCGAACATTTTGCTTGCCATCCGCTTAGCCTCTGGTTAGCATAGAGGCTAATCGGGCCCCCATTCAAAACAGGCATATGGCAGAGAAACAGATGGATGGTTTGAAAAAAGATATCCGCCAAACCAACAGGCTGGAGAAACATGAACCGCAGCAGCTCGGCAGACCTCAGGCTGACGGCAAATCTGATCCGGAGATTTTGCAGGCGCTGTCGCGCGGGCTGGCGGTGCTGGCCAGTTTTGGAGAGGATCGGCCCAGCATGACGATTGCCGAAGCGGCGCGGGCCACCGGCCTGACCCGCGCCACTGTGCGGCGGGTTTTGTTCACCCTGGCCAGCCTTGGCTATGCCGAAGAGGATCGCAACCGGCGCTGGTCATTGACCGCGCGGGTGCTGGAGCTGGGCTTCAGCTATCTTTCCTCTATCGATATCTGGGAGCTTGCCTATCCCTTTATGCGTCATGTGAGCGAGGTGACCGGCGAAGCCTGTTCGGTCACCGTGCTGGATGGTGACAGCTCAGTCTATGTTGCGCGCGTGCCCGCCAACCGGGTGATGAGTGTCGCGCTGGGGATCGGCTCACGCCTGCCAGCTTGGGTGGCCTCGCATGGGCGGGTTCTGTTATGCGAACGCGCCGAAGAAGATCTGGAGCGCTATTTGCGCAACCAGCCGCGCAAGCCTTATACTGAACAAACCATCTGGGAAATTGGCCCGCTGATGACAGAAATCAGGCGTGTGCGCGAACAGGGCTATGCGCTGGTCGTTGAGGAAATGGAGGCTGGACTGATGGCACTGGCAGTGCCGATTCGTGACCGGCGGGGCCAGATCACAGCTGCCTTGCATATTTCCTCACATTCCTCGCGCACCTCTACCGAACGGGCGCTGAATAATTTTTTGCAGCCGCTTCAGGAAGCAGCAGAAAATATCCGGCAAGCGATGATTTAGGCCCTGATCACCCATTGCAGAGAGAGACTCTTTCATGCCGCGCCTGCCAGCTGATGAGATACGCACACGCATTGCCAAAAAAGATGCCGAAGGCACAATCCGGCATGGCGGGGAATGGCTGACCATCTGGTCCGACCCTGACTCCCTCAAATCATCAACCGCCAGACAAGAAGAAGCCCGCCACAACGCGGCTATCCGGCAGGCAGAGGTCAGTTTGGCAGCCAATATCCGGGCATTATCCGGCCAGACGGATATAGAAGTGTTGTTTCAGGACAATCAAAGCGCGACGCCCGGTCTCAGTGAGGCGGCAGTGATTCTACCCCGTATTACCGAGCTGCCAATCCCGGCCAGCCTGCGCGGGGAAGCGGATCAGCGGGCCTTGTGCCTCGCCTTTCCGCGCGGGCCGCTCTCGCTAACCTCAGCCACACAAAACCATATTGAAGACCAGTTCTGGCAGGCACGGGCCGCGGTGCTGGGTATGCAGCGCTATGGCGGCATCCGCCATAACCTGCTGGCCTTTTATACCAAACAGCTGGCCAGAGCCGGGCTGACGCAAGTCGTGCTGGCCAATGAGATTCTGCTGCGTCAGATACTGGTGCAGCTGGCTGCCTGCAATCTGGGGCAGGATAACGGCTTTTTGCTGAATCATGCCGGGCTGGAAATGTGGAACCGGTTTTTGCTTCGCCAGCTGCCCGGCCTGTTTGAAGAAATGGCAGGTCGGCTGCATGACATGGCTGGCTTTGCCGCTGCCGCCAGCCACTCGGCTGAACGCCTGCTGCCGCATTGGCAAGAGGCGGCACAGAGCCTGCAACAGCCAGATGACCAACAGCCAGATGACCAGCTGCCAGAACTGGCAGGCGGGCTGGCCGAAAGCATCCAGCAAGAGCAACCCAAAACAGCGAGCCAGACAGCAGAGCAGGACGCCCGGCAACACCAGCTGCCGGTCAGGCCGTCTGCCGGGCGCGCCTATCCGGTCTTTACAGATGAATTTGACCGGGTGGCCGGGATAGAGGATCTGTTATCCGATGTGCAGCTGAAAAAACAGCGCGCCCAGCTGGATGCTGAGCTTGGCAAGCTGGGGGCTGGCACCAGGCGGCTGGCCGCGCAGCTGGCCCGCTTGCTGGCCACCCGGTTTGAGACCAGCTGGCAATTTGATCAGGCTGAGGGGTTGCTTGATGTTGGCCGTCTGGGGCGGGTGGTCACCAACCCGTTACAGCCGCTTTCTTTCAAAACCGAACAGCTGAAACCGGCCCTTGATTGCACTGTCAGCCTGCTGGTGGATAATTCCGGCTCGATGCGCGGGCAGCCCATTCGCCAGGCCGCTCTGGCTGCTGATATGATAGCCGCGATCCTGTCGCTGGCCGGGGTGGAATTTGAAGTGCTGGGCTTTACCACTTCTGGCTTTCGCGGCGGCAACAGCTACAAGAAATGGGTGGCCGCCGGACGGCCCGCCAATCCCGGCCGGCTATGCGATCTCTTGCAGGTGATTTACAAATCAGCTGACCAGCCTTTCCAGCAAGCCCGCCAACAGATTGCCGGGCTGTATGATCCGCCCTTTTTGGCTGAGAATATTGATGGGGAGGCAGTTTTATGGGCTGCCCGCCGCCTGCTACAACGCCCGCCTGTGCGCAAGCTGCTCCTGGTGCTGTCGGACGGTGCCCCGGCAGATCGGATAACGCTGGAACATAATCAGGACAGCGACCTGCTGGCCCGCCATCTGGTAGAGGCGGTGCGCCAGTGCCGCAAGCAGGGCATTGAAGTCAGCGCCATCGGGCTGAATTATGATATCAGTCATTTCTACCCCAAAAGCCTGCGTCTGGATAACCCGGAAAGCGTGCCGGAATTGCTGCTGGAATCGCTGACCGGGCTGCTGGCCAGATAGGCGGCCATGCAAGACCGCCTCAAACCGATATACCCGGCTGCCAGCCCAGCCCCTTGCTGATCGTAGCAGCAGTTTTCAGCAGCGCCTCAATGATCTGATGGGAAACCTGATCGGTCATCTTTGTCGCGCTGATAGCCGCAACCGCCTGGCCAGACATATCCAGCACCGGGGCTGCCACACTACACAGGCCGCGCTCAAAATCGCCGGCATGGACAATATAATCAGCCTGTTTGTCCTCCAGCCGGTTCTGCTTGATTATCTTGATCATCTGCGGGTCCTGCGCGCCGAAAATACGCCCTATATCAGCCTCTGATTTGCGCGCCAGCAGCACCCGCCCCATCGCCGTTGTCGCAGCAGGCAAGCGGGTGCCAACATGAATAAGAGAAGACAGGCCATCTGAGGCAGGCTGGCGCACCAGATAGAGGAGATGACGGCCATCAATCACCCCCAGATGTGCCGACCAATCCAGCTGATCACGCAAGGAAGCCAGTGCCGGCTGGGCTACCTCCAGCAATTCGCGGCTTGACTGAAACCCCTCACCCAGCCGCAGGACAGCCGGGCCGAGCCGATAATGCTGGCTGTCGCGCATGGTCAAAAGATAGCCCTCTTGAACCAGCGTATAAACCGTCCGAAAGGCCGCCGAACGGCTGACCCCGACCCCCCTGGCCAGCTGCGAGAGGGTCAATTCGGGATGCTGCGGCGAGAATAGCTGCAAAATCGCCAGCCCGCGCAATAGGCCGGGCACCAGATACGGGTCTTTGTCAGTCATTTTGTTCTCCGGCATGATTATCTGCCCTGTTTTGCCAGTAAAACATTCTCTTTACATAAAACACTGTTCGAGAGTTCAATGAGAAGTCAAGAACATAGCGAGGCCATGATGGATTCAATAAACACAGATCACAGTGATTTGCAGGAACGGTTGCTGTCTCATACCGCCCGTTTCTATGATAAGAGTTTTGACTGGGATGCGTTCCCGTCCAATTCCGGCTTTGAGGAATTGGAGCGGGCGCAGATGCGCTATATCGGGGCGGGCGGCTCGCCCAAGGTCAATGATGCCTCTACCATGCAACCGGATCATTTCACCTTCTCCCTGATCTATAAGGAGCCGGGCCGCTATGCTGCCTGTCACAGCCATGAAATAGAAGAGAGCTTTCTGGTTATTTCCGGCGCGCTGGTCGTGGGCTGGGAACAGGAAGGCGAGGTGGTCGAAGTGACGCTGGGGGCCAAGGATATGATTTTGAATGCCCGCGAAATTGGGCACGGGTTCCGGGTAGACGGGGTAGAGCCGGTTCTGATGTCTATCTCGGTAGATGTCGGCAAGCCGCTGCCGCCAGTCTATCATTATCACCCCAAACAGCATCCGAGCGAGCTGGCCCGCCAGTTCGGGGCCCAGCCCGGCAAGACGCTGGCATTTGATCGCAAAGGGACGCATCCACTGCAGCAATTAATGGGGCAATTTGTGGTGCGCCATCATGAGCTGCCCGTGATCTGGGAGGCCGCAGGCTTTACCCGCAAAATCTATGTCGGTGACGCCCCCGGGGCGATCCATCACGATACTTGCCGTAAGGAAATGTGGGGGCTGCCAGCCGGGGTCACACTCAAGCCTTTCACCCGCACAGCCGAGGAGGCGGTGATGTGTCTGGAGGGCAGTGTTGAAGTGGTCTGGCTGGATGATGAGGGCCGGGAAAGCTCGGTTGAGCTGGGCCCGCGTGATCTGGTAAAAACACCAGCAGGTCAGCCCCATTATCTGCGGAACAATTCGGCCGCGGCGGCAACAATCTGGACAATAATCGGCACCACCGGAGAGGATGGGGCGGTCTATGCCAAAGCGTGACCAGCAGGAGAGACCAAGATGACCACAGCTGCACAGGATGGTTTCAAAGATAAAATAGCCGCGGCCCAGCAGACCGCTGAGGCCCGGCAACGCGCGCATCAGAGCCTTGGCCGCCCCCTCAGTGTCGCCGAGGAAGCCTTGGCGGATGCTCTGATGCAGCTCTATGCAGACGGTGTGGAAACACCCGAAGCCATAGCTGAGGGGCTGAACAGGCTGGCCATCGCGCCGCTGTCATCCGGCACCGGCAGCTGGACAGCTGAGCTGCTGCATGACGAGCTGGAAACCCTCAATGCAGATTTGGATGCCGCCTATCAGGAAAATCGGCAGCAATCCTGATCTGTCAGGAACAGGCGCGGGCGCAGGCCCGCCCGGGGAGATGAAAATGGCAACAAAGGCAGAGATGAGAGACCGGATTGAAGCGCGCATCAATGAAGGGCTGCGCGATAAATGGTATCCGGTTGCAAAATCGGTTGAGATTCGCTCCGACCGCCCCTATGGAACAGAGGCGCAGGGCGAAAAGCTGGTATTATGGCGCACCGCAGATGGCAGCATCCGCTGTATTGAGGATTTCTGCCCGCACCGCGGCGCACCGCTGAGCTTTGGCGAGGTGCATGAAGGCCATATTGGCTGCCGCTATCACGGCATCATTGTGGATGGCACCGGTACCGTCCAGCGGGTTCCGGCCATGCCTGATTGTCCGATGGAAGGCAGCAAGGTTCTGCGCGCCTATCAGGTGCAAGAAGTGGCAGATGCGGTCTTTGTCTTTCTGTCCCAGAAAGAGACCGACACCGCCCCGGACCTGCCGCTGCCGCAAGAGCTTTCCAATCCGAACTGGACTGGTTTTTTATGTTCTGCTGTCTGGGATGTGAATTACCGTTATGCGCTGGATAATCTGGCGGACCCCATGCATGGCTGTTTTCTGCACGCTGAGAGCTTCACGCTGGCCTTTGGATCAAAGCAGGATATTCTCGATCTGGATCGCAAGGAAGCTGGCTTCAAGGTCAGCCGGGTCGGTCAGGTCGGGGAAAATTTTGACTGGGTGCAATTCCATATTGAGGAAGGGGGGATGTTCTGTTTCCTGGATATTCCCTATCCGCCTGCTGCTGGGCCGGGTGGCCATATGCGTATCCTTGGCTATGTTACGCCGATGGGCCCGCGCCGCTGCAAGGTGTTTTTCTGGCGTATGCGAGAAGTGTCCGGCACGGCCCGCGAAAGCTGGCGTTTTCTGTATCGGGCACGGCTGGAAGAACGGCACTGGAATGTGCTGGAACAGGATCGGGTGATGCTGGAAGGGATGCCAGATGATGCCCGCACGCGTGAGCGGCTTTACCAGCATGATATCGGGGTGGCACATCTGCGCCGGATGCTGACCCGGGCGGCCCGTTCCCAGCTGGAAGCAGAGGACGGCCAAAAACCGAATGCGGCAGAATGAGTCTGGAAGGGCGGCAAATTCTGCTAACCGGAGCAGCCCGCGGTCTGGGGGCTGTGCTGGCCCGCCATCTGGCCGAAAGCGGGGCGCAGCTGGTGCTGGCTGATATTCTGGAAGAGGAAGGCCGCGCTCTGGCAGAGACGCTGGGGGCACAATTTTGCCAGCTTGATTTGCGCCAGCCCGCCAGCATTGAGGCGGTTGCCAGCCAGCTGGACGGGCCGCTGCATGGGCTGGTTAATAATGGGGCGATAGCCACGGGCATTGGCGGTATCGGTTTTGAAGATGTTGATATTGATGTCTGGGACAAGGTGCTGGAGGTTAATCTGCGCGGCAGCTGGCTGATGATCCGGGCCTGTGCCCCGGCTCTGCGCCAGTCTGGTTCCGGCCGTATTGTCAATCTGGCCTCAGATACCGCCCTGTGGGGGGCGCCCAACCTCATCAGCTATGTTGCCTCAAAAGGCGGGATTATTTCAATGACCCGCTCTCTCGCCCGTGAGCTGGGCAAGGATGGTATCGGGGTGACAGCTGTTGCGCCCGGCATCCTGACAACTCCCAGCACTGAATATGTCCCGCAGGAACGCCATCAGCAATATGAAACCGGGCGGGCGGTTCCCGGCAAGCAGCCGCCTGAGGATTTGGCCGCCACCATCGCCTTCTTGCTCAGCGAAGCTGCCCTGCCGCTGACCGGGCAGCTGCTGCCGGTCAATCGCGGCTTTGTCTTCGCGTGACCACAGCTGATGAGATTATCGCCGGGCTGACCCAGCCCTGGCAGCATGGGACACATTTTGACGGGCGCGGCCTGATAGTGGAGGAGCCGCTGATCCTTGATGGGCTGGAGATTCGCAGCCTTGATTTTTCCGGTAGCCATTTGCGTGCCGGCCTGCAGGCAAGGGGCACCCGCTTTCTGGGTATGGTCTGGTTCCGCGATGCCAGAATTGACCGGGCTTGTGAACTCGAACAGGCGCATTTTCGCAACGATCTGCGCGCCGATGGGCTGCAGGCAGACACGCTCAACCTGGCGGCCTGCCGGGTGGATGGGATCTTGTCTCTGGCCGCAGCAAAGATAGGCAGGCTGGATTTGGCCGGGGCCGTGGTTCTGGCCAATATGACCCTGGAAGACGCAGAAATCACAGAAAGGGCGGACCTGTCCGGGGCTGAGATTATGGGCGGGCTGTCTGCTGCCGGGGCTGAAATCGCCCAGCTGCAGGATAATGAAGCGCATATTTCCGGGCGCATTTCCGGACATATTTCCGGGCATATTTCCGGTCGCCGCCAGCCCCTCGGCTAGCCTGACAGAACCTATTGGCTTAGGATCGCTTCCGCCTCATCATTCAGCGCGGCCAGGCGGGTATAAAAACCATCTACCTTTTCCTGTGCCGTGCTGGCCAACTCAGCATTGCGGCTGGCCAGATTGGCGATGTCCTCGCTGGCCCCGGCCTCACCCACCGCCCGTGAGACATCCTGCACAAACTGGCACGGGCCAAAGCGCGCCTCACCAAATACCTTTAGCGCCCCTTCCAGATCGCTATGACAGGTCAGGGCGCGCGCCAGTATCACCGCATCCTGAATCGCCATCGCCCCACCTTGCCCCATAAACGGGGTGGAGGCATGGGCCGCATCCCCGATCAGCAGCACGCGCCCGCGATGCCAGGGCAGCGGCAGCACAACTTCCTCAACAGCGGTGTAAAGCACCTCAGCCTCTGCATCCAGCTCTTGCAAAAAAGGCGCCGCCGGGCCGCTGAATTCGGCAAATCTCTCTTGCATCAGGCGCGGCCAGTCAGCGGGATCAAAAAAGCGGCCCTCCGGCTCTGCCACGGTGCCAAAAGTATAGAGCCGGTCCGCACTGATCGGCATGATCCCGAAACGCTTGGCCGGGCCCATCATCATGATCTTGACGGTCAGTTCAGAAGGCCGCTGATGCACCGAACGCCAGACACCAAAACCAGTATAGCGCGGGGCCAGATCAAGGCCCATTAAAGCGCGGGTTACCGAGCGCACCCCATCTGCACCGATCAGCAAATCACAGCTCAGCTGGCGGCCATCTGTCAGTTGCAAATGCACGCCCTCTTCATTCTGCTCCAACGCCGCTACAGAACTATCGAGGTCAATCTGCACCCCTGAGCGTTGCATACGCGCGGCCAGCACCCGGTGAATCTCGGCCCGCTTGATGCCCAGTATAGCCGGTATCTTTCCATCATCTGCTGAGGGGTAGAAGCTGTCTGTTATGGGCGCGCCATGATGGTCAAAATAGCTATTGCGCCCATCGGGAACAGCGAAACCGGCAGCGATCATATCCTCCATCACCCCCAGCTGCTGCATGGAGCGCAGCCCGTTACTATAAACAAAAATGCCGGAGCTCTGAAATCGCCAAGCCGCCTGTTTTTCCAGAATACGCACCTTGTGGCCAATCGCTGTCAGCGCAATCGCCGCCGAACAACCGGCGATACCACCCCCCACAATGACAATATCCAGTGCCTGTCTTGACATGACCGCCACCCTCTTTCCTGTTCAAGCCTGATTGGTCGCCAACAACGATTTATCACGCAGCTGAATGTTTCGATCGATCAGCAGCTGCAGCATTTCCAGCTTTTTGCCTGACTGTTGCGGGGCCTCCCACAGATTATCCATCTCATGCGGATCGGAGCCCAGATCATACAGCTCACCCATCTGGCTGCCTTCAAAGATACTCAGCCGCCAGCCCTTATGGACCAGCGTTCTGATACTGGTATTGGCTTCCGGATCACGATAGACACCAATGCCCGCATCCTCTATCAACACAGGCAGATCGCCGCTTTCCCGATCCAGCAGGTCGCGCCCCTGCATCCCCACCGGAACCTGCAGACCAGCCCGTTGCAACAGGGTCGGGGCAAAATCAATGGCACTGCCCTGAACGGACAGCACACCGCGCTCTCCGGCTTGCGGATCATGCCAGATCAGCGGCACCCTAATCAGCCCCATGCTGTGCACCCCATGTTTCAGCAGCGTGCCATAATCGCCCATATAATCCCCATGATCAGACATAAAACAGGTGACTGTTTCATCCTGTTTGCCGGTCGCGGCCAGACAATCCATGATCCGGCCTATCCAGTCATCAATCATCGTTATCGCCCCGTAATTCAGCGCGATGATTTTTTTCGCCAATTCGGGATCCGCATGAAAGGGCCAATAGGCATCCGGGTTTTCATCGCCAATCTGATAGGCCTTCTGGACATATTCCGGCAGGTCCCGGCGCGCATGGATCGGCTGATCAAAACTGGCAGGCAGGTCAATGCTGGCCGGATCATACATATCAAAATACGCCGCAGGCGGGGTAAAGGGATGGTGCGGGTCTGGAAAGGAAACCAGCAGCAGGAATGGCTGATCATCTGCGGCCTCCAGAAAGGCACAGGCCTCCTCTCCGACAAAGCTGGTCGGATAGAGCGATTCCGGCAAGGCAGTGCGCCAGACCTGCGGGAAGGGGCCGCGGCCATCATCTCGTGCCTTTTCTCGCCCGCGCGGGTCCGCGGAGCCGCCCAGCCTGTCGCGCAGCCAGCCGCTGTAATGGCCCTCAACCTGATCACCATGGCCGATACAGAGCCGCACATGATCAAAACCATAATAGGGAAGCGTCAGTGCGCGATCCGGATCAGCCGCCCAGCTGCCGCGTTTTTCCTGTTCATAAAGCGGGCCACTACGCTGGGTCTTGAGCGCCAGCTGAGATTGCGCATCCGGGGCCATCCCATGCCCCCAGGGGGTGCGGGGCCGGGCCGGAATATCAGATACATTCTGGAAATGCGCCTTGCCGACCAGCCCGGTGCGATAGCCTTGACCACGCAGCACGCTGGCATAGCTGGTGCTGTCCAGCCCCATCGGAATACCGTTCTGGCGACAGCCATTGACTGAACTCATCTGGCCGGTCGCCAGCGCGATGCGGTTTGGCTGGCAAATCGGATTGGCCACAAAAAAATTGTCAAAGCGCAGACCGTTTTCGGCCAGCCGGTCGATATTTTTTGTCCTGACAATCTTGTTCCCGTAGCAGCCCAGATGATCCGCGCGCTGCTGGTCAGTCATGAAAATAATAAAATTCGGGCGGCGGTGTGCCACGGGGCCACTCCTTCAACACTTGCCGGCTAGCGGAACATCATCTCCACCGGAACGGTTACCAGCTCCGGGACCATGAACAGGATCAGAATGGCCAGCAGGTCACAGATAATAAACGGGATCGCCGCGACATAAATATCGCGCATGGTCGTATCCGGCGGGGCCACGGCCTTCATCACAAACAGCGCAGCCCCAAAGGGCGGCGAGGTCGCGCCGGTCTCTATCGCGACCAAATAGAGGGCGGCAAACCAAATCGGATCATAGCCAAGATTAACCACCAGCGGCACAAAGATCGGCAAGGTGATCAGCATGATCGGCAGCGGCCCCATAAACATCCCCAGAAGAACCACCATCATAATCATCAAAAAGACGATCATATCGCCGCTCAGCTGCAGGCTTAACACCGCATCAATCATGCCATAGGTGGCCCCGGTAAAGGCCAGCAGCTGGGAAAAAGTGACCGCCCCGGAAACAATCAGCAGCACCATGACCGAAATATTGGCACTGGAAAAAATCGACCCGGAAAATACCTGCCAGCTGAGCCGCCTTTTCGCCGCCGCCAGGATCAAGGTTGCCAGCGCGCCGGTCGCCGCCGCCTCGCTGGGCGTTGCCAGCCCCAGAAAGATCACCCCGACAACAGCAAAGACAACCAGCGTCAGCGGCAGGATATTAACCGCCGTAGCCTGTAGCTTTTCAGAGACCGAAACCTTTGGCACATTAAAGACCGGGGCAATATGCGGCTGCAGCCAGCATCGCCCCATAATATAGATGACATACAAAAGCGCCATCAGCAGGCCCGGCACAATGATGCCTATCAAAATCCGGCCAATTGACAGCTCAGCAATCACCCCCAGCACCACCGCCAGCGATGAGGGCGGGATCATGATAGCCAGCCCGGACGACCCCAAAATCGGGCCCAGCGACATGGCTTTTTTATAGCCGCGCTTTTCCATCTCCGGGGTGAGTGAGGAGCCAAGCAAGGCAATGGAGCCCATGGAATTGCCGGTTAGCGTGGAAAACAGCACCCCACCGCCCACCGCCATCAAGGCCAGCCTGCCACGCAGCTTGCCAAACCATTTATCCAGCGTATCCATCAGATCAACCGCGATGCGTGACTGGAACATCACCTCACCCATGATCATGAACAGCGCAATCGGCACCAGCGTGAAGCTGGACAGGGAATCAACCGTATTCAAAATCACCTGGGCCAGACCAGACAGCCCGCCCATCAGCAAAAAGGCACCAGCCACATTGACTGCCAGAAAGGCAAAGGCAACCGGCAGACCGAGGGACATCAAGACCAGCAGCGGGCCCAAAATCATCAAGATGACCAGATACCATTCCATCGCTCAGCTGTCCTTGCCGCGAAACAGGCGGACAAATTGATCGAGAAACTGCATGGTCATCAGGACCATGCCCAGCGGCACCGCAGCTGAGATATACCAGCTGAGCGGACGCATCACTGTTACCTCGCGCGTGCCTTCGATAAACTGGTCAATCACCACCTGCATCCCGGCATAGCTCAGCACGGCGCACACCATCAGGCCGATCAGCGCATTGAGGCCCTGCACCAGCTGCCGCGGCCGACCGCGCAGATTATTGTAAAGCAAATCCAGCACAACATGACGGTTCTTTTCCAATAGATAGGGCGCACCCAAAAAGGCAATGAACAGCAGCAGATATTCGCTGACCTCTATCACCCACAGACGCGAAGCCCCGCCCATCGCGCGGGTGAAAACCTCAAGACAGACCATCGCGGCAATGACAAATAACAGAGCCGCCCCGAGAATGGCACAGATCAGGTTGAGAAGGCTGAAAAAACGCTGTAACGCATCATAGAATCTGGACATGGTGCCGATCTGAGTCTGGTAAAGCAGAGAGAGGCGGGCAACCCCGCCTCTCATGCTATTCTAGTGTTGCTGGATTATTTGTCCAACATACCACGCAGTTCATTGGCAATATCTGCCCCGGCCTTGTCAGAAACAACATTCCAGGCCGCATCCATGGCAATCTTCTCATAGCGGGCCGCCTCGGCAGGCGGCAGCTCCAGCAGGGTAAAGCCGGCCGCGACCATGGCCTTGCGCTCTTTTTCCAGCGTGTCCTGCCAGATATTATCCATGCGCGGGGCAAAATCGTCACGCAGGAAAGCTGTCAGACGCTTTTGCAGGTCCGGTGACATTTCGTTCCAGGTCTTTTTGTTCACCAGCACCGGGAAGCCGGCCCGATACACACCCGGATAGATGACTGTTTTGACCAGCCCGCCAAAATTGGCCGCCTGACCAACCGGGCCTTGCATGAAGCCATCAATGGCCCCGCGATCCATGGCGGTGAAAATCTCGCCCATCGCCAGAACAATCGGCTCAGCCCCAAGCGCCTGAACCAGCGGCAGCAGCGTTGGGAATACCCGGATACGCTTGCCCTTAAGATCATCAAGGCCGGACACTTCCTCACCCATATAGATCAGGAAGTTAAGCTCAGTTGCCGGTATCTCACCCAGCAGGATAAGGTCTTTTTCGGCGTGCAGCTCAGTCATCCGCTCATGATAATTGGTCGCCGCGATCTGAGCATAATTTTTGAAGGACAGGTTCATTGTCCCGGAGGTCGGCACCAGACCCTGATAGTAGCTGGGGCTGGTATAGGTCATATCCATGGCCCCGTTACGCACACCTTCTGCCTGTTTGAAAGGCGGCATCACTTCCGGGCCGCCGCGCCAGTTGATTTTTACCTCACCGGCAAATTTTGTATTCACCTCTTCGACAAACATCCGGAACGGGTTGGTGATATAGGCTGGCTTGGGTGCCAGTGTTACCGCATTGATCACGACTTCAGCAGCGGCGGTTTGCACCAGCGCAGCCGTTGCCATGATCCCGGCAAAGATGGTTGATTTCAGAAATTTTTTCATTTTTCCCCCCTATAAAGGTTGTTAGGCTAATTGGGCTGTCCAGGCATTATACCCATAGACCCAATCTGCATTACTGCCTTTTTTCAGCCATTCATTGGCCAGTGAACTTTCTTGAATTCTGGCAGTGCGTGGTTTGCGCTCAGCTTCATATTGCCGAAGCGCCTCTTTCAGACCATCGCGATCCACGCCCGCAAGCGCCCGAGCCAGCACAACAGCATCTTCTATTGCCATGCAGGCACCCTGCGCCATAAACGGAACCATCGGATGGGCCGCATCTCCAAGCAGCGTTGCATAACCGCTGGCCCATTTTGGCATAGGCTCACGAATATGCAAGGCTGATCGGGTAACATTCTCCAGCGCGTCCAGCAGGCGGCGCGCATCGGGGTGGAAATTGGTATAGGCCTGACGCAAGTCAGACACATCGCCCGGCAGGGTCCAGCCTTCTTCAGACCATTCTTCCTGCGGCAGCGTCGCAAATACAAAAATCTCCTCTCCCTTGGTCAGGGGGAAGGTCACAATCTGTTTTTCCGGGATTTCCCCCCACCA
>JADHLK010000010.1 GCA_016780695.1 Alphaproteobacteria bacterium
CCAGCATGACCTTGCACAAAATCGCCTCCATGCTGCCGCCCGGGGTGGTCAATATTGTGACTGGCAGTGCGGGTGAGATTGGGGATGAGCTGGTCTCGCATCCGCTGGTTCGGTTTGTTAATTTTACCGGCTCGGTGGATATTGGCCGCCGCGTGATGCGGACAGCGTCGCAGAATTTGACCCCGGTCACGCTGGAGCTGGGCGGCAATGATGCGGCGATAGTCTGTGCGGATGCGCATCTTGATGAGAGTGTTTTCAAGAATATGTATCTGGGTGCTTTTATGTCGAGCGGCCAGATTTGCATGGCTCTGAAGCGGCTTTATGTGCATCGCTCGCGCTATGATGAGGTGGTGGACGGGCTGACAGCCGCCTGTGAAAAGGTGGTGGTTGGCGACGGGCTATTGCCAGAGACAACAATGGGGCCGCTGAATAATAAAAAACAGCAGCAGATAGTCCAGAATATGATCTCTCAGGCGCGCGCCTCCGGGGCAGAGCTGCGCGAATGTGGTGAAGTGCCGGATGAAGAATTGTATCGGCGTGGTTATTTCCAGAAACCGACATTGGTCTATAACCCAGATCACCGGCTGGATATTGTGCGCGAAGAACAATTTGGACCAGCCTTGCCGATCATGCCTTTTGATACCGAGAATGAGGCGGTGCAGCTGGCCAATGATTCCAATTTTGGCCTCTGTTCTTCGGTCTGGACAGAGGATCGTGACCGGGCTGTGCGGCTGGCCCGCCAGCTGGAGGCTGGCTATACCTATCTGAACGGGCATGGCCCGGCGGCACAGGATTTCCGCGGCCCGTTCGGCGGCTTCAAGGATAGCGGGATTGGCCGCAATCTTGGCTATGAGGGGGTTGTGCAGTTTCAGGGTTATCATTCTATCTCCAGCCAGCCCGGCTGGTTGTTCTGAGGGCGGATGATTTTTTGCCTGTCCGCAAGATTTTGCTGTTAACATCAACCCGGCTTTGAAAAGGGCCGGTGAAAAGGCAGAAGACAGGGAGAAAGAATGTGAAAGGCAAAAAACGGACGGTTGAAACATTACGGTCGCGCCAATGGTTTGGCAGTCAAGAGGATGTCGACCATACCGCCAACTATACCGAACGCTATCTGAATTATGGCCTGACCCGCGATGAGCTGGCAGGCGGCAAGCCGATCATTGCGATTGCCCAGACTGGCTCTGATCTCAGCCCGTGTAACCGCCATCACATGGAACTGGCCAAGCGGGTGCGCGATGGTATTACCGCTGCCGGGGGAACCGCGCTGGAGGTGCCGGTGCATCCGATACAGGAAACCAGCAAACGGCCCACCGCTATGCTGGATCGCAATCTGGCCTATCTCAGTTTGGTTGAATCGCTCTGTGGCTATCCGATTGACGGGGTGGTGCTGATGATCGGTTGCGACAAGACGACCCCAGCCCTGTTGATGGCAGCCGCGACAGTGGATATTCCGGCGATTGCCCTGTCCGTGGGGCCGATGCTGAATGGCTGGCTGGATGGCAAGCGGTCCGGGTCCGGCACGATTGTTTGGCACGCCCGCCAGCTGAAGGCAGCTGGCAAGATAGATGATACAGAATTTGCTGAGCTGATCGCCTCATCTGCCCCGTCTGTCGGCTATTGCAATACGATGGGCACGGCCTCAACGATGAATTCGCTGGCTGAAGTGCTGGGAATGCAGCTGCCTGGCTCAGCAGCGATACCAGCCCCGCATCGCCAGCGCGGCCAGACAGCCTATGCCACTGGCCTGCGTATTGTTGACATGGTCTGGGAGGATCAGCGCCCGTCAACCATCATGACAAGACAGGCTTTTGAAAATGCAGTTGTTGCCTGTTCTGCGCTGGGCGGGTCCACCAATGCGCCTATCCATCTGAACGCGGTCGCCCGCCATCTGGGTGTTGAGCTGGATAATGATGATTGGGAAAGATTGGGCCATCAGGTGCCGCTGCTGGTAAATATGCAGCCCGCTGGTGACTATCTGGGAGAGGATTTTCACCGTGCTGGCGGCGTTCCGGCGGTGCTCAAGGCTTTGATCACGGGCGGGCTGTTGCCGCATCCGGACGCGATAACAGCAAATGGCAAAAGTCTGGCAGAAAATTGCCAGATGGCAGAAATTCTGGACCAAGAGGTGATACGCCCGCTTGACCAGCCGCTGAAAGAGGCGGCCGGGTTTTTGAATCTCAGCGGTAATCTGTTTGAGTCTGCGATGATGAAAACCTCGGTTATTTCCGGCGAATTCCGCCAGCGCTATTTGTCCAACCCAGAGGATCCAAACGCCTTTGAAGGCTGGGCTATGGTCTTTGACGGGCCAGAGGATTTTCGCGCCCGCATTGATGATCCGGCCCTCAAGATTGACGAGCAGGCTATTTTGGTGATGCGCGGGGCTGGGCCGATTGGCTATCCGGGCGGGGCTGAGGTGGTGAATATGCGCCCGCCTGACTATCTGATTAAAAAAGGCATAACCGCGCTGGCCTGTATTGGCGATGGGCGGCAATCGGGAACCTCCGGCTCGGCCTCTATCCTCAATGCCTCCCCGGAAGCAGCAGAAGGCGGTGGTCTGGCCTTGCTGGAAACTGGCGACAGGCTGCGTATTGATCTAAATAATAGCCGGGCTGATATGCTGGTGGAACCAGAAGAGCTGGCCCGGCGGGCAGCAGCATTGGCTGAGCAGGGCGGCTATCCCTATCCAGAAAGCCAGTCACCCTGGCAGGCTATTTTCCGCCAGCAGGTGCGCCCGTTCAAGGATGGTATGGTTTTGAAGGATGCTGAGGGGTTTCGCTCCATCGGGGATACGATACCGCGCAATAACCACTGATCAGCTGGTCCTGATTATTTGTTCCAGATCATTTGTTTCAGGTCATTTGGCCCTGATTATTTGGCCCGCAGCAGCTTTTCCGCCCGCTGCAACCCGGCCACATAGCCATCTGTGCCAAAGCCGGCGATCACCCCTTCAGCCCGCAAGCTGACAAAAGAGGTATGACGGAAGCTCTCGCGCTGGTGGATGTTGCTGATATGCACTTCCAGAACCGGCCCGTCAAAGGATTTCAGCGCGTCCAGCAACGCCACCGAAGTATGGCCATAGGCGCCGGGATTAATAACAATCGCAGCTGCTTTTCCGCGCGCCTCATGCACCCATTCCAGCAAGGTGCCTTCATGATTGGTCTGGCGGAAATCGATTTCGCTATCAGCCGAAGCCGCCGCCCGGCATTTTGCCTCTATATCTGCCAGCGTTTCAGAACCGTAGATTTGCGGCTCACGCTTGCCCAGCAGGTTCAGATTGGGGCCGTTCAGGATGAAGATAAGATGCGCCATTGGCTTGCCGCCTGTTTTGCAGGAAAGACGAGGTTGTTTTCTGTGCACTATAGCAAGGGTTCAGCGAATTTCATCTGTTTTTTACCGCCGCCTGTATGCCGACAGGCCCTCCAGCATAGCTGCGTGCGGCAAAACCGGCCTGTAACTGGCCAGTTTTTATGCATTGCTTGAAAAACCAGCGGTTTTCCTGTCTGATTGAAAACAGCCTTTTCTTGTTTGCCGGAGCGACTGATGAGCGAAAATCTGGATAGCATCAATGACGGGTTCATGGACCCGCGCCCAGCCAATTTCGTGCCGCTCTCCCCGCTGAGCTTTATCCGCCGCGCTGCCACCATATTCGGCAGCTATGATGCCTGGATCTATGGCAACAGACAGGCCAGCTGGGCAGAGTGTTACGGGCGGGCGGTGCGGCTGGCCAGTGCGGTGCAAAAAGCCGGGGTACGCCCCGGCGGTGTGGTCACCCTGATCGCTGCCAATACGCCGGAAATGTTTGAAGCCCAGTTCGGGGTTGCCATGGCTGGGGCGGTTCTCAATACGGTCAATATCCGGCTAGACACAGAGACCCTCAGCTATATTCTCGATCATGCGGACAGTCAGCTCTTGATAACCGATGCCGCCTTTGCAGACCGGGTCGGCCCGGCACTGGCACAATCAGCCCGCGCTGATATTCCGGTGATTGATATTGTGGATCAGCAGGAGCCCGCCTCGGCGGCCGGGACACGGCTGGGCAGCCTGAATTATGAGGCGTTTCTGGCGACCGGCGATGCAGATTTTGACTGGCAGTTGCCAGCAGATGAATGGCAGGCCATGTGCCTGAACTACACCTCCGGGACCAGCGGGAGGCCCAAGGGGGTGGTCTATCATCATCGCGGGGCCTATCTGATGGCCATGGGCACAGTGCCTGCCTGGGATGTGCCCGCCCATCCGACCTATCTCTATACAGTGCCTATGTTTCATTGCAATGGCTGGGGGCACGCCTGGATGCTGGCCTTGCTGGCCGGCCGGGCGGTGCTGACCAGAACGCTGAATGCTGAGATGATTTTTGATTTGCTGCATCGCTACCGGATTGACCATTTTGGCGGCGCGCCGATCATTCTGGGAATGCTGGTCAATGCAGACCCGGCGATTCGCAAAAAGCCGGATTGGCCGGTCAAGGTGATGACCGCCGGGGCCCCGCCTCCTGCTGCTATTCTGGAAAAGACCGAAGAGCTGGGATTTGAGGTCATGCAGGTCTATGGGCTGACCGAAACTTTCGGCCATACGGTGCAAAGTGCCTGGCTGCGCGATTGGGATCAGCTTGATTTTTCAGCCCGTGCCGCGATCAAGGCTCGGCAAGGGGTCTGCTTCCCACATACTGAAGGGCTGGAAGTCCTCGATACAAAAACGGGCCAGCCAGTGCCGGCAGATGGCGAAACGCTGGGTGAGGCTGTTATCCGATCCAATACGGTGATGAAAGGCTATCATAAAAATGCCGAGGCCACCGAAGCCAGCATGGCAGGCGGCTATTTCCGATCCGGTGATCTGGCGGTGCGCCATCCGGACGGCCATATAGAGGTCAAGGACAGGCTGAAGGATATTATCATATCAGGCGGCGAGAATATCTCATCTGTTGAGCTGGAAGGCGTGCTTTACCGGCATCCGGCAGTTGGCTTTGCCGCTGTGGTCGCCATGCCGGATGAGAAATGGGGAGAAAGCCCTTGTGCCTTTATTGAGCTGAAAGACGGGGCCGAAGCAGAGGAAGCCGATATTTTGGGCTTTTGCCGCGCGCATCTGGCCGGTTTCAAAATGCCGAAAAAAGTGGTGTTTGGCGAATTGCCGAAAACCGCCACCGGCAAGATTCAGAAATTTGAGCTGCGCGCCCGCCTGCAGCAATAGCTAGCTATCTTCAGCGCTGCTGGCCGTCCCGTCCAGCATAGCAGAGATCATCTGATGCGTCTGGGCGGTTTGGGCCAGCCTGACAAAGCCGGCTCTTTCGCGGTCCATCAATTCCTGCTCACTCACCTCTGGCGCATCGCCCGGCTGGCGCACCGGGATAGTGCTGATCATCATCGCCACGGTGCGGTTATGGGCGGTAAAATCACCGCGCGCCACGCCCTCATCCATGAAGGCTTGCATTTTTTCGCTCAACTCCGGGCTGCCCAGACGGGCCCGCGGCGGCTCAGGCGGGCGGTAGCTCTGCTGCATTTCTGCTATCAGCCCCTTGGCCGCGGCAAATAACCGGTCTTTATTCATCACCTGAATATCGCGGCCGGGCAAAAAATACTGCCAGCGCGCGGCCTGCATCGGGGCGGTTCCAACAAGCCCATAGCCGATTTGTTTCCAGCAATTCCAGGCCGCTTTGTCCGTTTCAGCCCCGGTCGCCAGCCAGCGCAGAAAGCTCTCTTTTACACCGCCGCCGCCAGGCAACAGGCCTACGCCTGATTCCACCAGCCCGAGCGTTGAATTGGCGTGCACAGCCAGCCGGTCACAATGGGCCAATACCTCAAAACCGCCGCCCAGTGCCAGCCCGGACGGCGCCCCGATAACCGGAACTGGCGCATATTTCAAGGCCAGAACTGCTTGCTGAAAATCATTCAAGAAGGCATCTATGCCGGTCCAGTTAGCTGCCTCAATAAAGGCACGAAAGGCGTTCAGATCCACCCCGGCGGAAAAATGCTGGGCATCATTATGAATGATAATCCCGCGCCCGTGATCCTCTGCGGCGGCGCGCACAATCTGCATGGAGTCAGCTGTCAGCGCGTTGGCCTTGGAATGAAATTCCACCAGCCGCAAATCCCCCTCCAGCGCATAGAGGCTGGCCGCATGGTTAGACAGGATGGGCTGCATCGCCTGGCGTGCCATCTGCAAGCGAAAGGCGCCCTCGGGCAAAAGTGCCGGCTGGTAGAGCCCGCCCGCCCGGCGAATTTCCAGCTGCCCCTGATTGGCGCGATAGAAAGGCCCGGCCTCTGCGCTGATACAGGCAGGCAAAGTGAGCCCGGCCTCTGTCGCAATCTCGGCCAGGCGCGCCGGGCCGATCGCATCGATCATCTCAAACGGGCCGCGCTGCCAGTTAAAGCCGAGCTTCATCGCATCATCCAAATCTTGCGGATTGTCGGTGACCTCTCCCAGCAAGCTGGCCGCGTAGCACAGGATACGGGCCAGCACCCGCCGCGCAAACTGGCCATGCAGCGAGCTATCATCCAGCAGCACCAGCAAAGCTTCTTGTTGTCTGGCCTGTGCCGCCGCGGCCTTGATCGCCAGATCAGGCAGGGACGGGCTGACTGGGCGCCAGCTGCTGCCATCTGCCCCAGCTTCGATTATCCGAACCTGCCTGCCATTTTCTGTCTCTCGGTAAAAGCCGCCCTTGCCCTTATTGCCGGTAAAGCCATCTGCGATCATGGCGCGCATCAGGGCCGGGTCATGCCCCACCGCCTGAAACGCATCTTCTTCTGGCAGGATAGAGCGCAAGGAGGCTGCGACATCAGACATCAGATCAATACCGATCAGATCATAAAGGCCAAAAATACCAGTTTTCGGAATCCCCATTGGGCGGCTGAACAGCGCATCAGCGGCCTCTATCGCAACGCCCATCTGCAAGGCTTCATGCAGCCCCACCTGCAAGGCAAACACCCCCACCCGGTTGCCCAGAAACCCCGGCGTATCGGCGCATCTCACCACCCCTTTGCCCAGAATTTGATCATTGAAACGGGCCAGCCTGTCGATAGTCTGGCTGTCTGTTTTCTCGCCGCGCACCAGCTCTAGCAGGCGCATGAATCGCACCGGGTTAAAATAATGGGTGATGGCAAAGCGGCGTTGGCGCGCCTCTGGCAAATCCTCAGTCAGCAGCCGAACCGGAATGGTAGAAGTGTTGGAGGTGATAATACAATCTTCGCTGACCAGCTTGTCCAGCCGTGCATAGAGCTGTTTTTTCAGGTCCAGCTGTTCGACCACCGCCTCAATGATCAGATCGCACCCGGCCAGCTGATCAAAATCATCTTCGATAGAGCCAACGGTAATCCGCCCGGCAAAATCGGCTTGCATCAGCTGCGGCGGCTCGCTGGCCAGCAGCCTGTCTATCGCCCTCTCGGCAAGGGATTTGTCCAGGCCCGGTCTGGCAGGCAAATCCAGCAGCAGCACCTCCAGCCCGGCATTGGCGATCTGGGCGGCGATCCCGCTGCCCATTGTGCCGGCCCCTAGCACCGCAATTTTGGCAAATTCACTTCCCTCGCTCACAGCTCACCCCTGAAAGTTAAAAACCTGTTCCATAAAGCCGGCAATGGCCCGGTTAATCTCCTCTGGCCGTTCCGGCGGCAGCATATGGCCTGCCTCTGGTATCTCTATTGTCTGTGATCGGTTGAGGGCCGCGGCCATCGCCCGCCCGGCCTTGACCGGGGTCATCCGATCTTTTTCTGCCAGAATAACCAGAGCTGGCAGGTCCAGCTCGGCGGCAGCCTCCGTCCCGCCCAGATAGGCCTGACAGGCGGCCAAATCAACGCCCAGGGCTGCCGGGTCATTAGCGGCCATCAGCTGGCGGCTGAAGCCCAGATGCGACAGGCCGGGCTGGCTATGATCATGGAGCCGGGCAGCCTGCCCATGGCCCCAGCCGGTCATCATGCGGGCCGCTTTTTGCGGGTCCGTTTTGGCTGTCTCCAGCAGCGCCTCATTGACCGGGATCGAAAGGCCCGCTGCTATCAGCACCAACCCCTTGCAGATGCTGGTCTCTCTGACGGCCATATTTTTGGCAGTCTCGAGAGCAACCAGACAGCCTTGTGAATGGCCGGTCAGAACAACCTGTTCCAGCTTCAGCTTTTCTACCAACCCGGCGGTCCAGTCGGCCATCTCCTCAATAGAAGCCAGCGGGGCCCCGCCAGACAGCCCATGGCCCGGAAAATCCGGCGCATAGACTGAATAGCCATGATAGGCCAGCCAGCGACTTTGCAGCAGCCAGGTCACATGGCTCTGGCCGCTGCCATGCAGCATCAGCAGGGCCGGGGCTTTCGGGTCTGGGGTGCGGCCACCGGTAGCGATATGAGCCGGGCTGCCTCGATAATCGATACGCATAATCGCTCAGCCCTTCGCTTGTGGCATGCCTTTGGCCGCGGCCCGCAAGGCTTGCTGAAAATCGGCTTTTATATCCTCTATCGCTTCCAACCCGACTGACAGCCTGATCAAATCATCGCTCAGCCCGCCCTGGCGCATGGATTCAGCATCAATATGCGAATGGGTGGTGCTGGCTGGATGGATGACCAGCGTCTTGGCATCCCCGACATTGGCCAGATGGCTGGCCAGCTCCAGCGATTCAATAAAGACGCGCCCTGCCTGTCTTCCCCCTTTTACGCCAAAGGTGATAATTGACCCGGCCCCCTTGGGCAGCAGCTTTTTCGCCAGCTGATGCCCGGGATGATCCGGCAAGTCGGGATGCCGCACCCAGGCCACCTGTTCATGCTGGCTCAGCCAATCGAGCAGCGCGTGCGTATTTTGGATATGCTTTTCCATCCGCAGCGGCAAAGTCTCCAGCCCTTGCAGCAGATAAAAGGCATTTTGTGGTGACAGGCTGGGGCCAAAATTATACATCGCCTCGGCCCGGGCTTTGGCGGTAAAGGCTGCCGGGCCAAATTCTTCAAAAAAATTGATACCGCCCATCGCATAATGTGGCTCAGCTATGGTCGGGAATTTGCCGCCGCGCGACCAGTCAAAATTGCCGCCATCGACAACCGCCCCGCCAATAGCCACCCCGTGCCCACCTATCCATTTGGTCAGCGAATGGATAACCAGATTGGCCCCCAGCGCAATCGGTTGCATCAAATAAGGCGTATTAAAGGTTGCGTCCACAACCAGCGGCACGCCTGCGGTATCACAGATGTCAGCTACCAGCGGCACATCCAAGACATCCAGCCCGGGATTGCCGATCACCTCGGCGAACACCATTTTCGTCTCCGGCCGGATCGCGTCTTTGAGGGCCTCAGGATCAGTCGGGTCAACAAAGCTGGTGGTAATGCCAAAGCGGGGGAGCGTATATTTCAAGAGATTGACATTGGCCCCGTAAAGCTGGGAGGAAGACACAATATGATCGCCGCTCGAACAGATGGTCAGGATCGCCACGAACAGGGCGGCCATGCCGGAGCTGGTCGCGATACAGGCCACGCCCCCATCCAGCGCTGCCATGCGCTGTTCCAGCACCGCGACGGTTGGGTTGGAAATGCGCGAATAAAGATGGCCGCCCTGCTCCATGTTGAACAGGGCCGCAGCATGGCGGGAATCCTCAAAAACATAGGAGGTTGTCTGATGAATCGGCACCGCGCGTGAGCCATGCTCCTTATCTATTGTCTGGCCAGCGTGCAGGCTCAGCGTTTCCAGCCGGTAATCTTCTGCCATCGTGCCTGTTTTCCTTCCCTTTTTATAAGGCCCGGCCGGCCCGCCGGGGGCTCCGATCTGCCTTTTCCCGGCATTTTAGCCAGATTACTGTCCGAAGCGCCAGCAAAACTGCCAGAAAACGACCGGGAATAAGACCGGGAATAAAACCGGGAATACGACCGGGAACACCACCGGGAATAAGACCAAAAAAAATAGGTGAAAAAATAGGCAGTTAAAACCACACTCAGCCAGCTGCTGGTTCTGCGTCAGTCCAGCGCATCCCGCGCTGTTGCAGAAGCTGCTGGGCGCGCTGCGGATAATCTGTGATGATACCATCCACGCCAAAATCAATCATCTGCTCAATATCTTGGCGCTCATTAACCGTCCAGACCGAGACGATCAGCCCTTCTGCTTGTGCTGCCTCGACATGAGAGGCGGTAATATCCTTGAAATAGGGGGCCCAATGCACCGCCCCGGCCTGCCGGACAAGGCGCGGCAGCTGGCTGCTGATATCCTTGCTGGCTGCCTCTTCCAATACCGCCCCGCCCATATAAGGGGAGTTTGGATAGACTGTTATCTCGTCTGCCGCCCCGTCATCTGGATAATAGGTCACACAAGAGCGCGGAATTTCAGGGGCTATCGCCTGTGCAGCTTCCAATATCCGCCAGTCAAAAGATTGCAGCAATGTGCGCCCGCCCAGCCCGGCGGCGCGGATTTCGGCTGTTACTAGCTCAGCCAGCCGGTCCGGCGGCGGGGTCAGATGGCTGGCCAGCGGGCTCGATTTAATCTCTATATTCAGCCAACATTCCTGATGGGCCGGTTGCTTGGCCAGCGCACAAATATCAGCCAGCTTCGGAACCGGCACACCGTCCAGCCGGGCCTGCTGAGGCCAGCTTTCGCCGTCTGTTGCACGCGGATCCCGGCTGCCAACATCATACCCTGCCAGCTGCGCATAGCTCAGCGTGATAATGGGCGGGCTGTCTGCCTCCAACCAGCGCCCTGTCGCATCGCGTGTTTGCGCGCCGCTCAGCTGCGGGTCATGTAGCACAACCGGAACATCATCCCTTGTTACCAGTATATCCAGCTCAACAATCTGCACCCCGGCGGCAAAGGCGGCAGCAAAGCCGGGCAGGGTATTTTCCGGCATCAGCCCGCGCATCCCGCGATGGCCATGCAGGCGCACCAGCCCCGGCGCATGACACAGGGATGGAAAATCTGTTCGGTTCATCAGCACCGCGGCAGGCCCGGCCCCAGCCTCAGCCCTGGCCGAAGTGACAGCTGACTGACCCGAACGCGCCAAAATCGGCGTCAATCACTGTGCCGGGCGGACATTCCACAGGCCGGATAAAGGACCCGGACAGCACGATTTGGCCGGCCTCTATCTGCTGGCCATATTGGGCCATACGGCGCGCCAGCCAGACCATGGATTCTACCGGATCATTCAACACCGCCGCACCCAGCCCGGTTTCCTCTACCTGACCGTTGCGGCTGACAATCGCCCCGACCCAGCGCAAATCTACCTGCTCCGGCGCGTGCTGCCGATCTCCCAGCACCAGCCCAGCATTGGCCGCATTATCGCTGATCGTATCAATCACCGAGCGCGTCTGGCCGCTCGCCGGATCAGCCCGCACAATGCGGGTATCCAGAATCTCCAGCGCCGGGCAAACAAAATCAGTCGCTGCCAGCAGCTGCTCTCTGGTGACTGTTTCGCCGGCCAGCGGGGCTTTCATGACAAAGGCAATTTCGGCTTCGATGCGCGGCTGGATAAAGCGGCCCGGCGGCACCTGTGCCTGATTGTCAAACAGCATATCATCAAACAGAATTCCGCTATCCGGTATATCAATATTGAGCGCCATCTGCATAGCGCGCGAGGTCAGCCCTATCTTCCAGCCGATTATCCGGCGTCCGGCAGCCAGCTTGGCCGCGCATATCGCCTTTTGGACAGCATAGGCATCATCCATATCCATATCTGGATGCGCCAGCGTCAGCAGCCCTATCTGGGTGCCGTCCTGCTCAGCTGTGATCAGCTGATCTGCCAGAGCGGCGGCCTGTTCTGTTGTCAGGCTCATTGCTCATCCTCTACTATATTAACCAGCTTGCCGATTCCCTCTGCCTCTATCACCACCTCATCTCCCGGCACCAGCCATCGCGGCGGGTCCAGCCTGGCCCCGGCGCCGGTCGGCGTGCCGGTCACGATAATATCGCCCGGCATCAGCGTGGTGAAGGTTGAGATATAGGCAATCTGACGGCGCACCGGAAACAGCATCCGGCTGGTGCGGTCATCCTGTCGCAATTCCCCATTTACCCGCGTGGTCAGCTGCACATCATCCAGCTGCTCTGGCCTTGTGAAAGGCACCAGCCAGGGGCCCATCGCGCCGGATTTGTCAAAATTCTTGCCTTGCGTCACATTGAATTTCGCGTGCCGCACCCAGTCGCGCAGGGTGCCTTCATTGCACAGGGTCAGGGCGGCAATGTGTTGATAGGCATCTGCCTCTGCGATATGGCGGCCAGCCCGGCCGATTACCAGTGCTATTTCGCCCTCATAATCCAGCTGCTCAGAGGCTTTTGGCCGGATAAGCGGCTGGTCATGGCCAACAAAGGAGCGGGCAAAGCGGATAAATAGCGACATATTCGCCGGGGCCTCTGACCCGTCCTTATATTCGGCATTGCGATCCGGGAAATTCACCCCGACACAGATGATTTTCTCTGGCCTTGGCAGGGGTATCTGCCAGTCAAATTCGCTATGGGTTACCGCGCGCCCGGCGGCGGCGGTTGCGGCCTCAGCCAGACCATCTGCGGCGATCACCGCACCCAGATCAGGCCAATGCGGAAAATCCGGTGACAGGGCGATCATGCCGGCCTCTGTGGCCAGCCCCCAGAAATCTTCTCCAGCAGCGCGGTAGCTGGCAAAGCGGGGCGGATTATTTTTTGTGTCTGTGTAGCTCATGGTGCGATAATCGGCTGTGATTTTAATTGTGATTCTTTCAGCTCAGCTCGGTTAAACAGGCTGCCTTCCTCAAACCAGCTGCGCGGGGCAGGCGCGCCCCAGAGAGTCTGGCGTTGCGGGTCGGTCAAATCCCATTTAATCGGCTCATGATCCGGATCGACTGTCTGATAGTCAGAACAGTAAATTTCTATCCGGTGGCCATCCGGGTCGCGGATATAGAGGAAAAAGGCATTCGAAATCCCATGCCTGCCTGGCCCGCGCTCTATATGATCGACCCAGCCGGTGGTGGACATCAAATCCAGCAGATCGATAATATTCATCGGTGTCGGCACCCAAAAGGCGGTATGGTGCAGGCGCGGGCCCAGCCCGTTGGTAAAGGCAATATCATGCACCCCGCCCTTGCGATGCATCCAGGCCGCCCAGATTTTGCCAGTCTTCTGATCTTCGGTATATTCAGTGGTCCGAAAGCCCAGCTGATTGTAAAAAGCGACTGCCGCATCTACATCTGCGCTGAACATATTGAAATGGTCGATACGCAGCGGCTTCACCCCGCGATAGAGCGCATATTGCTGATGGATCGGGGGTAGCCTGTCCATCTTGCAATAAAATTCCAGCGGCACGCCATAGGGGTCACGGGTCTGCAATACGCGGCCCATAAACGGTTTTTCCGTCCAGACTGCTTCCAGCCCCTGTTCCAGCAGCCAGCTCTCGGCCTTGTCCAAATCCGGCTCATCAAACAGCTTGAAGCCCAGATGCCCGGCCTCAGCGCGGTCAGATTGGGTCAGGCAAATACAATGATGGCCGCGTTCTTCCATCGCCCGCAGATAGAGCTGCCCGTCTGTCTCATGGGTAATTTGCAGCCCCAGCATATCCACATAAAAAGCGCGCGCCCGCGCCAAATCCGTCACCCGGTATTCAACATGGCTCAACCGCAGAATATTGAACGGTGGATAAAGAACCGTTTGGGGTAAAGGCATGACCGCACCTCCTGGTTATCGGGTCTGTTACTCTCCGCCCAGCCGCGGCACCTTGTTCGGGCCGGTGGCAAAGCCGATATGTTTTTGTTCCATAAAAAACTCAAAAGACCAGTCGCCGCCATCGCGGCCGATCCCGCTGGCCTTGACCCCGCCAAACGGGGTGGGCAGATGCCGGACATTTTCTGAATTGACCCAGATCATACCAGCTTCCAGCCGCTCAGTCATCCGCATGGCACGGGTCACATCGCTGGTCCACAGATAGGCGGTCAGCCCATAATCTGTATCATTGGCGATCTGCAGGGCCTCTGCTTCATCTGCAAAGCGAAGCGCGGTTAGCACCGGGCCGAATATCTCCTCTTGGGCGATACGCATCTGGTTATTGGCCCCGGTGAACAGGGTCGGGCGCACAAACCAGCCGGGGCCGTCCGGGCGCTCTCCGCCTGCGGCTATCACCGCCCCTTCTTCTTTGGCAATGTCAAAATAGCTGCATACCTTGTCCAGATGGGTAGGGTGAATCAGCGGGCCGATTTCGGTGGCTGGGTCCAGCGGATGGCCAATTTTCACCTTATTGGCCCGCTCGGCCAACCGCGCCTCAAATTCCTCTGCGATGCCCTGTTCGATCAACAGGCGCGAGGAAGAGGTGCAGCGCTCCCCATTCAGCGAATAAATCATAAAGACAGCCGCATCCAAGGCCCGCTCCAGGTCACTGTCAGCAAAGACAATCACCGGGTTTTTGCCGCCCAGCTCAAAATGCACACGTTTCAGGCTGGCCGCGCCCTGGGCCATAATTTGGCTGCCTGTGCGGCTCTCTCCGACAAAGGCGATGGCCTTAATCGCGGGATGTTCGGTCAGCGCCTTGCCGGCCTCCTCTCCCATGCCATTAACCAGATTCCACACGCCTTTGGGCAGCCCGGCCTCCTCTGCCATCTCGACCAGCAGGCGGGCTGTCAGGGGTGAGAATTCAGCTGGCTTATGCACGATGGTGCAGCCAGCGGCCAGTGCCGGTGCGATCTTCCAGGTTGAGAGCATAAAGGGCGTGTTCCAGGGGGTGATGACCCCGACCGGGCCAATAGGAACGCGCCCGGTGATATTCATCAGCCCGCCAGAGGGCAGGGCCTTGCCATCGCGTGCTGAGGGGGCTTTATCTGCAAAAAAGCGGAAATTTTCTGCCCCGCGCAGGGCAGCCTTCGACATAAAACGCAAGGGCTGGCCGCTGTCCCATGCCTCACACAGGGCGATTTCCTCAGCCCGTGCGACAATGGCATCTGCCACCCGGTGCAGGATTTTGCGCCGTTCCGTCCCGCCCAGATCACGCCAGCCCGGAAAAGCAGCCTTGGCCGCCGCCGCGGCGCGGTCAATATCGTCTGCTGCCCCTCTGGCTACCTGGCAGATAACAGACCCATCTGTTGGCGAAAGCGTATCAAACCAGTTCCCGGACGCAGCTGGCAGAGCTTCTCCGCCTATCTGATTCAGGATGCCGGTTTCGCGGAAGCGGGCCAGAAACCCGTCCAGTTTCTGCAGATTTTCGCTTAGCTGGGTCATGCGTTGTTATCTCCTTCAGCCGTAAAGCGGCGGATGCTGCCAGTCTTGGGTGACAAGTCTGGGTCAATATCCACCATTTCAGCAGACAGGGCCAGAGACGAGCTGTCAATCACCGGGTCCAGCCAGCTTTTTGCCGCAGCAAACAGGGCCTCTATCGCCTGTTGGCGGGTTACCATATCGCGGCCGCCCCGCAACCGCACCATAATATGCAGATAGGCATGGGCCGCATTGCCATCAGCGATGCTGACAAAATCGGCCCGCCGGGCGCGCACCCTTATGCCAGCGGTCGGAAAGGCCTCAATCTGGGTAGCAGCTTGCCGCATATGATCACAGAATCCGGCCATATCGGTGCGCTCCTCCAGATTGGCTGAATAATCAAGAATAATATGCGGCATGATCTGATCCCCCTCCCCTGCTTATCTTTGCCGTGATTATCATTTCCGTGATTATCTTTACCGGTCATGGCAATGCGCCCAGACCATCAATCAGAGGTCAGATTAAACCAGCCGGGATTCCAAGACCAGCCTCTTTTTATAGGCTCTGGTCTGGCCTGATAATTTGGGGCTATCATAGAGGTAACCAGCAATGGGGATGGGCACAGCATGGCAGGTCAGCCACAGATGGAAGCAGATTATATCATTATCGGGGCTGGCTCGGCTGGCTCAGTTCTGGCCCTGCGTTTGGCAGAGGGTGGCCGCAACCGGGTGCTGGTGCTGGAATATGGCGGCAGTGACGCAGGCCCATTTGTGCAGATGCCAGCCGCTCTGTCCTGGCCGATGAATATGGCGGCCTATGATTGGGGCTACCGGGCGGCAGCTGAGGACAGGCTGAACGGGCGGGCGCTGGCCTGTCCGCGCGGCAAGGTAATCGGCGGGTCGTCTTCAATCAATGGGATGATATTTGTGCGCGGCCATCCGGCTGATTTTGACAGCTGGGCAGAGGCCGGGGCCAAAGGCTGGGATTTTGCCTCCCTGCTGCCCTATTTCAAACGCATGGAAACCAGCCATGGCGCACCGGGCGACTGGCGCGGCACAGACGGGCCGCTGCACATCACCCGCGGGCCGCGTGACAATATCCTGCATTCGGTTGTTACCCGGGCAGCTGAACAGGCAGGCTATCAGGTCACGCAGGATTATAATGGCTGGCGGCAAGAAGGGTTTGGCGCGGCTGATATGACAGTCTGGCAGGGGCGGCGCTGGTCCACCGCAAACGCTTTTTTGCGCCCGGCCCTGAAGACCGGCTCGGTGCAGCTGATAAAAAGGGCTCTGGCGACGCAGATTTTGTTTGACGGGCTGCGCGCGCGCGGCGTTCGCTATCGGCGCGGTGGCCACTCTTTTGAGGCCCGCGCCCGCAAGGCGGTCATTCTGGCTGCCGGGGCGATCAACAGCCCGCAGCTACTGCAGGCTTCCGGTATTGGCCCGGCAGAATGGCTGCAACAGGCTGGGGTGCCGGTCTTGCTGGATCGGGCGGGGGTGGGGCGCAATTTGCAGGACCATCTGGAAATCTATTTGCAGATGCACTGCCTTCAGCCGGTCAGCCTCTACCCGTTCCTGTCCTGGCATCAGCAGCTGCGTATCGCGCTGCAATGGGCCCTTTTCAAAACTGGTATTGGCGCATCAAACCAGTTTGAAACGCTGGGTTTTATCCGGTCTGACAAGGGGATTGCCTGGCCCGATATACAGTTTCACTTCCTGCCTCTGGCGGTGCGCTATGATGGCAAATCAGCTGCCAGCGGGCACGGGTTCCAGCTGCATCTGGGGCCGATGCGATCCCAGTCTCGTGGCACCGTTCGGCTCTTGTCAGCAGACCCGGCCAGCGCACCTGAGATATGTTTCAACTATCTAAGCCATGCCGATGATCTGGCTGATTTTCGCAAAGCCATTCGGCTGGGGCGCGATATTCTGGCACAAGCTGCCTTTGCACCGTTTCGCGGGGCCGAGATTCAGCCCGGTGATGCCTGCCAGAGTGATGAGGGGCTGGATGAATTTGTCCGCAACCACGCTGAATCTGCCTATCATCCCTGCGGAACCTGCAAGATGGGCGCGCCTTCTGATCCGGCAGCGGTGGTGGACCCGGCCTGCCGGGTGATCGGCACAGAGTCCCTTTTTGTGGCGGATAGTTCTATCTTTCCACAGATCACCAATGGCAATCTGAACGCGCCGACCATTATGGTAGCCGAAAAGGCAGCTGATCATGTTCTGGGCAAGCCGCCTCTGGCCCCGGCAAATAACCAGCCCTGGCAGCATCCCGACTGGCAAAACAGCCAGCGCTGAGGAAACCATTTTGAGGCAGAAAAAACTTGCCTCTGACTATGTCACAAGGCAATCTTTGCTATTGGACGGGGCAAATAAGCGAACAGAATAAAAGGCAGGGCCATGGCGAACGGGTTTTTGACCACACATATTTTGGACACCGCCAGCGGCGTGCCGGCGGCTGGCGTGCGGATCAGCCTGTTCCGGCTGGCCGAGGATGGCAGGCGCGAGCCGCTGGCAGAAATGACCAGCAATGAAGATGGCCGCACCGACAGCCCGATCCTGCCCGCCGGGGCCTTTCAGAACGGCCGCTATGAGCTGATCTTTCATGCCGGCGATTATCTGCGCGGCAAGTTTGGCCCGGCAGCCGGTGATTTTCTGGATCAGGTTCCGGTACGCTTTGGGATCGCAGATGCCCAGGCGCATTATCATGTGCCGCTTTTGCTTTCTCCTTATGGCTATTCAACCTATCGCGGCAGCTGAGACGGCAGGGCCGCCCTTTTTTCGGGAGTGCATGGTTTAACATGGAACTGGGAACAGACTTTATCATGTTGCTGGCTCTGGACTGGCTGGAATTTGCCGTTCGCTGGCTGCATGTGATAACCGCGATTGCCTGGATTGGCTCCTCCTTCTATTTCATTGCTCTGGATTTGGGTCTGCGCCGGGATCACGCCTTGCCCGAAGGGGTGCATGGTGAGGAATGGCAGGTGCATGGCGGCGGCTTTTACCATATTCAGAAATATCTGGTTGCCCCGTCTGCCCTGCCCGAACATCTGACCTGGTTCAAATGGGAATCCTACGCCACTTGGATGTCCGGCTTTGTGCTGTTGATCCTGGTTTATTATCTGGGGGCTGATCTCTATTTGCTGGATCAGGAAAAAATGGCGCTGCCGGTCTGGGGTGGTATTGGCTTGTCGCTGGCCTCGCTGGTGCTTGGCTGGTTTGGTTACAGCGCCTTGTGCAAATCCCGCATTGGCCAGCATAGCACG
>JADHLK010000011.1 GCA_016780695.1 Alphaproteobacteria bacterium
GCAGCTTGTCAGGCAGAATATCCACCCCGCCGCCGGGGTTGACCTCCTGGTCCTCGATCACATCAAATTCGCCGATTTTCTGGCCGCGGCGAGTGATCTTGCCGGTCGAAGTCTGGATTTCGCGAATATCCTTCTGGGCGAGGCCGAAATGCTTGTCCAGATTTTCCACCCGCTGATCCAGCCGGACAACATCGCCTATCAGCTTGATGATTTCCGCCTGAATCACGGCTGTCTGCTCGCGCATACGGGCATCGCGCAAAACAGCCCGCACCGTATTCAGCGTCGCCATCATAGTAGTCGGCGAGACAATCCAGACGCGGGCCTGATAGCTGTCCTCAATAATTTGCGGCAGATTGGCGTGCAATTCGGCATAAACCGCCTCAGAAGGCAGGAACAGACAGGCAGATTCAGCTGTCTCGCCAGCGATAATGTATTTTTCCTGAATATCCCGAACATGGCCGCGTACCGCGATACCCAGCTGCTTGCGGGCGGCTTTTCTGGCGGTTTCATTCTCTGCATTCTGCAGGGCTTGCCAAGCCTCTAGCGGGAATTTGGCATCAATCACAATCGGGCCCGGCGGGTTCGGCAGGCGCAGGATACAATCAGCCCGCTTGCCGGTAGAGAGCGTGACCTGAAATTCATAGGCATTGGGCGGCAGCACGGTGCGCACCAGATTTTCCAGCTGCACCTCGCCAAAGGCACCCCGTTCGGTTTTGTTGGCCAGAATATTATGCAGCTGGGTCACCTGGCCAGTCAGCTCAGCAATCTGACTGTTGGCCTGGTCAATAACCACCAGCCTTTCAGATAGTTTGGTCAGATTCTCGTGTGTTGTCTGGGTCTGTTTGGTCAAGGACTGGCCCATCTGTTCGCGCAGGCGCGAAAGCGAGTCTTCCATCCTTTTGGATTGTTCTGTCAGCTGGCTGGCCAGAGCCTGTTGCTGGCTGCCAGCCGCATTGGCCAGCTGCGTCAGCTGCCCGCGCAATTCTGCCAGAGCCGGGTCTTCTGTCTGGCTGCTGGCTGGTCGCCGCCACAGCAAAGCCAGCCCGCCCAGAGCGATGAAGAGCAGCAACACAAGCAGGCCAATCAAAAGTTCTGAATTTTCCATATCCAGCCTCTTTTTGCGGTGGCAGAAATGCCGGGTTTTCTTGACGGCCCGCCATGCTTTGTCTAAATCAGGTCAGCAACCCGCAAACAGGTCGGGAAAGTCACCTGCCATCATGGCACGGCCTGTTGCAGATGAAAAGCCAGCTTGGCAGGGAAGTTGTTAAAAAGCAAATGCCGCTATTGCCGATTATAAAGGTACCGGACCCGGTGTTGCGCCAGAAGGCCGCACCCGTGACAGAGATTGACGCTGCTGTGCGCCAACAGCTCGATGATATGGCAGAAACCATGTATGAGGCTCCGGGTATTGGGCTGGCCGCCAATCAGGTGAACAGCCTGGTCAGGCTGGTGGTGATGGATTGCGCGGCAGATGAGGAGCAGGCTCGCCTCTTGCAGATGGTTAATCCGGAAATCATCACTGTTTCCGAGGAGAGCGCCCGGCTGGAAGAAGGCTGTCTCTCGATTCCCGGCTTTACCGCAGAGGTGGACCGCCCGGCAGAGGTGACCGCCCGCTGGCTGGACCCGCAGGGCGCGCAGCAGGAAGCCGCCTTTTCCGGCCTTGAGGCTGCCTGTATCCAGCATGAGATAGATCACCTGAACGGGGTTTTGTTTATTGATCATCTCTCGCGCCTGAAGCGCGATATGATTTGGCGCAAGGTGCTGAAAGAGGCCCGCTCCAACGGTGATTAAAGGCAAGAGGAGAGCCTTGCCATGCAGCTGATTTTCATGGGCAGTCCCGATTTTGCCGTACCCAGTCTGGAACGGCTGGCAGACCGGCATGAGGTATTGGCTGTCTATACACAGCCCCCCAGACCAGCCGGGCGCGGCATGGCTGAGCGGCCCACGCCGGTTGCTGCGGCTGCCAAGCTGCGCGGCCTGCCGGTCCATTGGCCGAACAGCCTGCGCGATCCGGATGTTCAGGCCCGGCTGGCCGCGGCCCGTCCGGCAGTAATTATCGTAGTGGCTTACGGGCTGCTCCTGCCGCAGGCGGTGCTGGATTTGCCGCCGCTGGGATGTATCAACGCGCACGCCTCGCTCTTGCCGCGCTGGCGCGGGGCCGCCCCGATACAAAGGGCGCTGGAGGCAGGCGACGACAAGACTGGCATTTGTGCCATGCAGATGGAAGCCGGGCTGGATACCGGCCCGGTTCTGGATTGCCAGCAGCTGCAGATTCCAGCTGGCATGACAGCTGGCCAGCTGCATGACAGGCTGGCCGAGATGGCCGCAGATTGTCTGGAGGCGCTGCTGGACAGGCTGCAGGCGGGTGAGCTGCTTTCGGTCCGCCCACAACCCGAAGACCAGGTGCTTTATGCTGCCAAGATCAGCAATGCGGAGAGCGAGCTGATGCTGGATCAGCCAGCTGCCATTTTGGCCTGCAAGATAAACGCCTTTGATCCGGTGCCGGGCAGCTGGGTCCGGCTGGCCGGGGGCGGGCGGCTGAAACTGGCCGGCCCGGCTTTTGCCCAGACGGCCCGGCCGGACGCAAAGCCGTTACCGCCTGGCCATTTTATCGGGCTGGATGGGGCAGGCAATATGTTGATTTCCTGTGGTGAGGCAAGCCAGCTCTCTATTGGCCAGCTGCAACCGCCGGGCAAGAAACCCATGTCAGCAAAGGCATTTTTGAATGGCCGCAACTGGCAACCCGGCCAATTGATTTGGGCAAGGGCTGACGCAACGGACAGGCAAGATGGTTAAAGAGCCGGCATCGCAGCGGATGCTGATCCGCGTTGAATATGACGGCACTGGTCTGGTTGGCTGGCAGCGGCAGGAAAATGGCCTGTCGGTTCAGCAATTTCTCGAACAGGCCGCCGAAAAGCTGACCACCCGGCCAACGCTGGTGCAAGGGGCTGGGCGCACCGATGCCGGGGTGCACGCTCTGGGTCAGGCGGCGCATCTGGATGTGCCGGCCCATCTGGACAGCCGGGCCGTGCTGGGCGGGCTGAACAGCTGGCTGGAGGACCGGCGGATTGCGGTGCTATCAGCGCAGCCGGTCGCGGCGGATTTTCATGCCAGATTTGATGCGCTGGCCCGCCATTATCTCTATCGGTTAGGGTTGCGGGCGGTGCCGGGCGGGCTGTTGCGGGACCGGGTCTGGCAGCTGGGTCGCCCGTTGCAGCTGGCCGCTATGCAGGAAGCAGCCGCCTGTCTGGAAGGTCGCCATGATTTTACCAGCTTTCGGGCCGCCGCCTGTCAGGCTGGGTCGCCGGTGCGCACGCTGGACAGGCTGGCGGTAACAGCCAGCCAGGATGAGATTCACATCACCGTCTCAGCCCGTTCCTTTTTGCATCATCAGGTGCGTAATATTACCGGCTCGCTGGTGCAGGTGGGGCTGGGCAAATGGCCACCGCAGAAAATGGCGGCGGTGCTGGCCGCGCGGGACAGGCGGCAAGCTGGCCAGACCGCCCCGCCACAAGGGCTGTATCTGACAGCGGTAGATTATCCGGAAGGGGCCGTCAGCTCAGCGGCGGGCTAGCCCAAAATCAGGCTGGTGCCAGCTAGCATCCCCAGCGCCGCCTCTATCAGCATCCGCCCCAGCATGAGCGCAATCGCTGCAGCCAGCGAAAAGCCCAGCATCTCACGGGCAATGCGAATCATCCAGTAAAGCGCCCAGATGACCAGCGGCAGCGACAAAATCTGCAATTCTGATTGCTGCAGGATAATAGCAGGCAGGGATATAATCAGCGCCAGAACCATCTGCAAGGCGGCGACCCAGAACCAGGGAATGATAAAGGCCAAAAACTGCTCCTGCTTGTCCAAAACCCGCAACAGGATATGGACCAGCCAGCTGAATAGCAGGATTGAAACCAGCGCTGAGGCCATGAAGCTGATGAAAAAGCTGGCTCCCATATGCAGCGAAGGCAGCAGCCCGACCAGCCCGGCCAAAAACCAGTTAGCCAGAACAACACCCCAATAATCAGCCGGGTTAAGGGCATAGGCCCCGGCCAGCGGCGTGCGGCCCAGCATCACGCTGAGCGTGGTTCGCAGCCCTAGCAGCGTGCCGGTGTAAAAATGTTGCAGCAACAGAGTGAATAGGGCCATCACGCGCTCTCCAACCGGCCCAGAATGGTGCTGTAGATAGCAGTCAGCTGGTCAATATCTGCGGTCGCAACCTGTTCATCAATCCGGTGCATGGTTTTGCCGACCAGCCCGAATTCAGCCACCGGGCACAGCCGGCACAAAAAGCGCGCATCCGAAGTGCCGCCAGAGGTGGACAGGGCCGGACGCTGGCCGGTTATCTCCTCAGCCGCTCCGGCTATCAGATCGGTCAGCTGGCCCGGTTCTGTCACAAAGGGCTCAGCAGTGCAATGCCAGCCCACCTGCCAGATCAGATCATGTGCTGCCGCAACTTTTGCAAAATGGGCTTCCAGGCCAGCTTTCAAGCTCTCCTGACTATGCTCGGTATTGAAGCGGATATTGAAGCGGGCGCTGGCGGTTTGCGGGATGACATTATCTGCCCCGCCATCACTTTCCAGGCGGGTTACCTCAGCGGTGCTGGGGTCAAACCAGTCAGTGCCGCTATCCATCTGCTGGCTGGTGACCGGGGCCAGCATGGCAAGCAGGCCGGGCAGCGGATTGCGCGCCAGATGCGGATAGGCGACATGGCCCTGAATGCCGGTCACCTCCAGCTGGCCGGTCAGCGAGCCGCGCCGCCCATTTTTGATAACCTCGCCCAGAAAAGACGGGTTGGTTGGCTCAGCAACCAGACACATATCAGGCACAATATTCTGTTCTGCCAGCCAATCGACCATCTTGTCCGTGCCATAGACGGCTTTGCCTTCTTCATCTCCGGTAATGATCAGGCTGATCCGCCCGCCAAAGCCATCCTCTACAGCCTGTCTTGCGGCCGCCACAAAAGCGGCGATGCCGCCTTTCATATCAGCTGCCCCGCGGCCATGCAGAATACCATTATCGATAAGGCCGGAAAACGGGTCATGGGTCCAGCTGGCTACCGCGCCGGGCGGAACCACATCCGTATGGCCGGCAAAGGCAAAATGCGGCTGGCCGCTGCCCCAGCTGGCAAACAGATTATCTATCTGCTCCCCGTCTTCCCCAAAAGGCAAGCGCGTGCAGGCAAAGCCGATCCTGTCCAGCTCCGCCTGCAACAGATCCAGCGCCCCGCCTTCTGTCGGGGTAACCGACGGGCATTTAATCAGCCTGCTGGCCAGATCAACCGCATAGGACATGGATCTACACCTTTATTCAGTTCAGTCCCGCAACAGATCATTGATAGAGGTCTTGGAGCGGGTGCGCTCATCCACCTGCTTGATAATGACCGCACAGGCCAACGACGGCCCCGGGCTGCCATCTGCCAGCGGCTTGCCCGGCAGGCTGCCCGGCACGACCACCGAATAGGCTGGTACCCGCCCATAGCTCACCGCCCCGGTCTGGCGGTCGACTATTTTGGTAGAGGCTCCGATAAAGACGCCCATGGACAAAACCGCCCCTTGTTCGACAACCACCCCTTCAACCACTTCTGAGCGCGCGCCGATAAAACAATCATCTTCAATAATCACTGGCCCGGCCTGCAGCGGCTCCAGCACGCCGCCAATGCCAACCCCGCCGGACAGATGCACATTCTTGCCAATCTGGGCACAAGAGCCAACCGTCGCCCAGGTATCAACCATAGTGCCGGTATCAACAAACGCCCCCAGATTAACAAAGCTCGGCATCAGCACCGCAGAGGCCGCAATATGGGCAGAATGGCGGACTACACAGCCCGGCACGGCGCGGAAACCGGCCTGGCGGAAGCGCTCGGCATCCCAGCCGCTGAATTTTGACGCCACCTTGTCCCACCAGACCGCCTCGCCAGCTCCCGGGCTGGTTGGCGCGCCAGTGATAATCTCCATATCATTGAGCCGGAAAGATAACAGCACGGCTTTTTTCAGCCACTGATTCACCGTCCATTGATGATTGCCGGTCGGCTCAGCCACCCGCACCGCCCCGCTATCCAGCAGGTTCAGCGCCTCGGTAACAGCGTCCCGCACCGCCCCGCCTGTCTGGGCGTTGATTTCCTCACGGGCCTCAAAAGCGGCATCAATGGTCGTCTCCAGTTCAGCATGGGACATGGTTTTTTCTCCTGCGTGCCAAATAAATTCCTAGGGTTACCGATGTTAAGACAGCTGCAAGCTGGCCAGAAATTCTTTCAAATCATTCGCAATATAATGAACGAACGGCTCAGATGCACCCTGTTTTGCCCATTCATGTTCCGAGACCAGCCAGACCGTCTGCATCCCCATCTTGGCAGCCGGTTCCAGATTGCGGGCCATATCCTCAATCATCACCGAGCGGGTGGGATCCAGCCCGGTCAGATCCAGAAACTGGCGATAGGGTCGCGGGTCTGGCTTCGGCGTCAGGTTGGAGGCTTTAATATCAAAAATCACCTCAAAATGATGGCGGATGCCAAAGGCGTCCAGAATTCGCTCAGCATGGCGGGTGGTCCCGTTGGTGTAGATATGCTTGGTTCCGGGCAGGTTGGCCAGCATCCTGTCCAATTCCGTATCCGGGGCCACATCAGAGAGGTCAATCTCATGCACAAAGGCCAGGAAATCATCGGGCGGCAAGCCGAATTCATTGATCAAGCCATGCATGGTCGTGCCATGCTCTTGAAACAGGCGCGCTTTCAGCGCGGCCGCTGGCTCCCGCTCGATCCCGAAATGATTGGCTATCCAGTCTGTCATCCGCTCAGCCACCCGCGGGAACAGGCTGTTGGCGGCGGGATAGATGGTATTATCCAGATCAAAGACCCAGCCTGTCATGCGGGCTGCGTCCAGCGGCTGTTGCTGTTTGTAGCCTTGCTCAATCATTGCAGACCAGCGTGCCGATACCGTCTTCGGTGAACAGCTCAACCAGAATGGCGTGCGGGGCGCGCCCATCCATGATAACGGCAGCCTCGGCCCCGTCTTCAACCGCCCGGATACAAGTTTCCAGCTTTGGGATCATCCCGTCCGAGACCGTGCCATCCTCTATCAGCCCGCGCGCTTCAGACAGGGTCAGCCGGGGGATGAGATTGCCAGCCCGGTCTTTCACCCCCGCTACATCCGAGAGCATCAGGAGCCGCGTTGCCCCCAGCGTCCCGGCCACCGCCCCGGCCGCCGTATCGGCGTTGATATTATAGGTCTCACCATCCCGGCCCAGACCCAGCGGGGCAATGACCGGGATCATATCAGCCCCTATCAAGGCACCGATCACCGCCGGATTAATCTCAGCCGGCGTGCCGACAAAGCCCAGATCCACCATGTCGCCGGATTTCGATTGAACCCCGGCCAGCCGATCAGCAGTGATCAGGCGGGCATCCTTGCCGCTCAACCCGACAGCCATCGCCCCGGCCGCATCAATCGCAGCGACAAGGGCTTTGTTAATGCCGCCAGCCAGCACCATCTCCACCACCGAGACGGTCGCCGCATCGGTGATACGCAAACCATCTACAAAGCTGGATTCGATCTGCAAACGCTTAAGCATATCGCCAATTTGCGGGCCGCCCCCATGCACTACGACAGGCTTTGCCCCCACCTGGCGCAACAGCACAATATCGGCGGCAAAGGAATCGACAAACGCCTTTTCGCCCATCGCATGGCCGCCAAATTTAACCACAATAGATTTGCCGCTGTAACGGCGCATGAAGGGCAGGGCCTCAATCAGCGTGCCGGCCTTGCCCAGCGCGTTCAACAGGCCGCTGGAATTATCATCCTGCATGGGATCAGCTGCTCCAAAAATTTGTCTCTTGTTGTTCTGTTATGGGCCTTCTGGCGGGATCAGATCAAGTCCTGTCTGTTACGCCTCTGCCAGACTGGCCAGATGGGCGCGCAATTCGGCAATGCCGGTCTGTTTTTGCGAGGAGGTTGGCCACAGGCCCGGCCAAGCTGCCACATGGGCAGAGGCTGTTTTCAGGCTGGTCTCTGCCACGCGTTCAAATTCTGTCTGTTTCAGCTTATCTGTCTTGGTCAGCACCACCGCCCAGCTGACCGCAGCCTCATCCAGCAAATCCATGATTTGCGCATCCGCCTTTTGGATACCGCGGCGCGCATCAATCAACAGCATGACCCGCCGCAGGCTGGCCCGGCCAGCCAGAAACTGGCGGGTCAGCTGGGTCCAGCTGCGGATATCGCTTTTTGAGGCCGCCGCATAGCCATAGCCGGGCAAATCCACCAGCTGCAGCCGGTCTGCCAAATTAAAGAAAATCAGCTGGCGGGTGCGGCCGGGTGTCTGGGATGTGCGGGCCAGCATCCGCCGCCCGGTCAACGCATTGACCAGCGAGGATTTGCCCACATTCGAGCGGCCGCAAAAAGCCACTTCCGGCAGGCTGTCCGGCGGCAGGGCCGACAGGTTGGCGGCGGCGGCTATGAACCGACATTCCTGGGCAAAAAGCCAACGGCCGGCTTCCAGGTTTGGTGCCTGCTCAGCGGTGTCTGTTATACCAGTCAGGGTCAGCCCTTTTTCATTGATCGGGTTATCCACCATTGCTGGGCGATAGACAGGGTATTGTTCCAGGTCCAGTAAATCACCAGCCCGGCCGGGAAACCAGCCAAGAGGAAGGTGAAGAAAATCGGCATATACTGGAAAATTTTTGCCTGTATCGGATCCGGCGGTGGCGGGTTCATCCGCATTTGCAAGAACATTGAGATGCCCATTAATATCGGCCAGATGCCAACATTCAGGAATTGCGGCAGGAAATCAGTGCTGTAGGGCAACAGGCCAAACAGGTTGAACATGGAAGTCGGGTCAATCGCTGACAGATCCTGGATCCAGCCAAAAAAAGGTGCATGGCGCATCTCAATCGAGACATACAAGACCTTGTAGAGTGCAAAAAAGACTGGAATTTGCAGCAATATAGGCAAACAGCCAGCAGCCGGGTTCACCTTTTCCCGCTTGTAGAGGGCCATCATCTCCTGCTGCATTTTGGCCCGGTCATCCCCGGCCTGTTCACGCAGCTGCTGGATTTTCGGGGCCAGCTCGCGCATCTTGCCCATAGAGCGATAGGACTTGCTGGCCAGCGGATAAAGCGCCAGACGCATCAGGACGGTAAAGCTCAAAATCGCCAGTCCAAAATTGCCCAGCAAGCCATTCAGCCAGGTAATCGCATAGAAAAACGGCTTGGTCAGGAAATAGAACCAGCCAAAATCAATCGCCAGATCAAAATTGGCGATATTCAGCTCATCAGCATATTTGTCCAGCAGGGCGACCTGCTTGGCCCCGGCAAAAAGGTTAGCCGACCAGCTGACAGAACCGCCCGGGGCCAGCTGCACCGCCGCACCCAGAAAATCTGTCTGATAGCGATCGCCAGCCCCGCCCAGCGAGCGCATGGAATAATCGACCGTCTCGCTCTGGGTCGGGATCAGCGCAGCCAGCCAGTATTTGTCAGTAATGCCAATCCAGCCGCCGGGCCGTTCCGGGTCAATCTTGATCCCCTCACTGCCGGCATCTTTCAGATCGCCGTAATCCTGTTCATCCAGCGTTTCATCAAATACCCCCAACGGACCCTCATGCAGAATATAAATCCCCAGCGTGGACGGCGTGCCAAAGCGGCGCACCAGACCATAGGGGTTCAGCACAACCGGCGCAGCCGCATTTGAGGAGACCCGGTCGGTCACCGTGATCAGATAATCCTCATTGATAGTGATTTCCCGCTCAAACAACAGCCCGCTGCCATTATTCCAGCGCAGCCGCACTGGCTGGCCGGGGCTCAGCAAGCTGTCAGCAGATTGCCAGATTGTCTGGCCGGACGGGGCCGCTTGCCCGGCATCCGAACTGATCCAGCCAAATTCAGCAAAATAGGGCAGCTCAGACTCCTGTTTGCGGAACAGGGCCACATCCGGGGCTTCTGCATCCTGCGTGGTCCGATAGCCAAGCAAGGTCAGATCATCAAAGCGCCCACCCTGCAAGGAGAGCGAGCCGGTCACCGATGGCGCATCAATAGTGATCCGGGCAGCTGTATCAGCTGGCCGGTCAGCTGCGATGGTTCCGGGCATGGCCGCATTCTGGCCAGAGGCGGATGGGCTGGGCAACTCCCCATTGGAGGATCGCTGTTCTGCCAGCATCTCGGCCTGCTGTCTTTCAGCCTCCAGCTGCGGTTCAACAAAATACCACTGCCAGAATACCAAAATCGCCATGGAAAGGGCCATAGCGATGATAAGATTTCGATTATCCATATTCATTTCCAGAACAGGTCCGTTTTTATCTTGTGACTGCTGCGTGCTGACCGCCAAGGCCCGCTTGGCAGGCTTGTAGCACAAAAATCAGCTTTTCGGAAATCCAGTATGGTATTTTTGCAATAAAAGACAGCCTTGGATAAGAGCGTTCAATTTACGGCACCGGATCATAGCCGGAACCGCCAAAAGGATGACACCGGCCAATCCGGCGCAGACCCAGCCAACTGCCCTTGAGCGGGCCATGCCGAGAGATGGCCTCTCTTGCATAGTCAGAACAGCTGGGCTGAAAGCGACAATTCACCCCCAATAGCGGCGACAGGAAAAGCCGGTAGAACCAGATAAGCCCCAGCAAAAATGCGGCCAGAGATCGGGCCAAGAGGTGGCTTAGGCTCATCTTGGCTGGCCTGTTTGATCCAGCTGGCGGTGCAGCTTGCCAGTCAACCGGATCAGCTCTTGCTGCATCTGCTGCCAGCTTTGCCCGGCCAACGCCTGGCGTGCGATAAAAATATAAGTCAGCTCCGGGCGGGCCAGTTCTGGCATGAAGTCCCGCACCAGCGCGCGCAACCGACGCTTGGCCCGATTGCGAACCACCGCATTACCGACTTTTTTGGAGGCGGTCAGCCCATAGCGCCAGCCAGGGGCTGCGATATTTTCAGGCAGCTGCCCAGCTTGCAGCACAAAACCGGCCCCGATTGCTTTAAGCCCGTGTTTTTGAACAGCCAGAAATTGTGCCCGCTTGCGCAGACCCACGCCGCCGAAGGGGCGTTTTTGCGCGGAAATTGTCTGGTTTGCAGAATGCATAAAAATGCCAGCGTGATCAGGCCAGCCAGTCGCCAGCCGCTGATCAGCCCGGGCCGTCTGCCCGATCAGGCAGACAGGCGCGCCCGGCCCTTGGCCCGGCGGGCATTGATCACCCGGCGCCCGCCAACAGTTGCCATGCGGGAGCGGAAGCCATGACGGCGCTTGCGAACCAGAACAGAAGGCTGATAGGTGCGTTTCATCTCACGCGCTCCTCTTTTTCATCATTGTTAAAAACCTGAGCCACGCTCAATAGCGTTATTTGCCGGAATTGTCAATCTATTCGGGCGTTTTAGAGCGACCAAATCATGCAGACTTGTAACAAAACCTTACCTTGCCCAATATAGGGGCAGGGATTTCGGGTCAGTCGTGCATAGTTGGGCCTTTTATATGTATCAGTCCGGGGTTGTCAGAATAATTAGAATAGGCAGTTTTTTTGCCCTGCCATTACTGCTTGTCGGCGTATTGCTGCTGGTGCCGATAACCAGCCTTCAACGGGATAGAATTATTGCTGATTCCGGCGAGGCCTTGTTGGCCGAATTGGTTACCGGAGAGGGCTTGCTTGAGTCTGGAGAATTGCCGCCCGGCCCTTTTTTGCGCCTGTCGGTGCAGCCAGCTGAGGAACCGGTGCGGCTTTGGACCGGACCAGCCGAGCAAAAGAACCGCCCGGTCATGATCATCCGGCAGGGGCAGGAGACGGCCATCACCAGCTGGCTACAGACAGCCTGGCTGCTTTTTTCTGATAAGGCCTGGCTGATACAGGTTGAAGATCAGCAGCCGGATTTGCAGCTGACCTATCTAATGCGGTCTGAGGCATTGCGTGCCCCGCTGCTGGAGATAGCCCTTATCTATGCGGCCAGCATGATGACCTTGTTTGCTATCTAATCGGCCTTTTTGGGTCTCAGCTTCTATCACAGAATAGACAGGCCAGTGCACGAGATAATACTGTTTATCAACCAGATAAGTGAAGCCCCGCAGCTGCTCCGGCAAATGCCTGCCATGCAGCAGGCGGTAACAGAGTTGCGTGAGATTGCGGCGCGTCTTGTTAAGCTTTCAACCAATTTTCGGCAGGCCCTGTGGCAAAAAGAAAGGCTGGCTGATGTCGGAGAGGCGGTCACAAAAATCAATCATGATCTGCGCAATATTCTGACAACGGCGACGCTGGTTTCTGAAGTGTTGAAAAAATCTGATGATCCAAAAATTGCTGAGATCGGGCCAGTGATTAGCAACTCTTTGGAAAATGCCAGCCGCCTGTGCCAGAATATGTTGGATTTCATGACCCATGCGCCAGAGGCGGAGCCGCGCTGGCTGGAAGTGGATAAATTCATGGCTGAAATGGCCAAGATCAGCCCGCTTAAGCTACAAATTAAAGACACGCGCAAAATCTTTGTCGATCCGATATTGCTGAACCGGCTGTTGCTGAATCTGTTCCGCAATGCCCATCAGGCCGGGGCCAGCCAGGTGGAGATTGATATTTGGCAAGCAGGGAATCTGGCGGTGCTGGATATATCAGATAATGGCAAGGGCATTGCCGCGGAGATGCACCCCTTTATTTTTAAGGCCTTTCATTCCAGGCATTCTGGTGGCAGCGGCCTCGGCATGGCGATTGCCAAGGATATGGCAGTCGCGATGGCCGGTGATATCAAGCTGGCCAGAAGCGCTGAGGGCAAAGGCACAACCTTCCGCCTACAGCTGCCGGGAGAGGTGCTGGAAAAGGCTGCTAAAAGAACCAGAGGGGCAAAAAAAACCAGAGGGGCAAAAAAACCCTAACGCTGAATACCGATAATCGGCTGGGTGGGCTGCGGTTCCATATCCCAGGGAAAGTAAATCCAGGTATCTTGCGACACTTCGGTGACAAAAGTATCGACCACCGGACGGCCTTGCGGCTTGGCATAGACGGTGGCGAAATGGGCGTCCGGCAACAGGCGGCGCAGCACCTTGCCAGTCTCGCCAGTATCGACCAGATCATCTATCACCAGCCAGCCTGCCCCGCTCTCTGCCATGGAGGGCGGCTTTAGAATCTCCACCTTATTGCCTTGTGACTGGCCATGATAAGAGGCAAGACAGGCGGTTTCAATCACCCGGATTTCCAGCTCGCGCGCCACAATAGCCGCAGGCACCAACCCGCCGCGGGTTACTGCCACCACCCCGTCAAACGGGCCCAGCTCCAAAAGTCGCCAGGCCAGCGCCTTGGAGGTGCGGTGCAATTCTTCCCAGGAAACCGGAAATGCCTTTTTCTGGGTCTCACTCATCAGCCTGCCTTTCTGTGTTCCGCCTGACTGCTCACCGATGGATCTGCCAGCAATGTCGCCCATTGATATCGCCCGGCAATGTCGCCCAGCAATGTCGCCAACTGAATCTGTTTGTAAATCAGGGCTGGCCCGGCTGTCCAGCAAAAGGCGTGCCGGATTGGCACCGGGTCACCCCGGCGCTTGATGATTTCCCCACTGGACAGTCAGGCCGCGACAGGATATGGTGCGCGTCATTCTGGACGGTATTTCATCACTGTCCGCATAATGCGCTCGTAGCTCAGCTGGATAGAGCACCAGACTACGAATCTGGGGGTCGGGAGTTCGAATCTTCCCGAGCGCGCCATAACTCTTCCAACATATTCAGATAGTTATCAGTTTTTGATTTCAGTCTGTTCTCAGAAAACTTCAGTTTTGACACAGATTTGACACAGTAAAAGGTCAAATCCATGGGTTGTGTGCGTAAAAGAGGTAAGTCTTGGAATGCTCAAGTGAGGATTGCTGGATGGAGAAGTTTCACGAAATCGTTCAAGTCAAAATCAGATGCTGTTTGCTGGGTTCAACAAACAGAATATCAACTCAAGAATACTTCCCTACCTTTGGTAGATGTTGGTGACACTACTTTGAGAGAACTTCTTCAGACTTATGCCAAAGAAGTGTCCTCACATTTGAAAGGTTCAGAAATAGAAACATACAAACTGAACCTTTATTCCAAACATCCGATTGCAGAGAACAAACTCGTTAATCTTACTCAGAGACATTTTGAACATCTAAGAGATGAGAGATTAAAACAGGTAAAGTCGGGAACGGTTCATGCCGACCTGATGATGTTTAGAAGAGTATTCAAAACTGCAATACACAAATGGGGATATGGACTACCCAAAAACCCTGTTGAATATCTTCAACTGCCATCACCTCACAAATCTCGAAAACGCAGATTGATGCCTAGTGAGAAAGAACGCCTCCTCACCGCCGCATCTTCCCAACGCAACATCTACATCGCACCCATAATTGAGTTTGCGATTGAGACAGGTATGAGACGTTCAGAGATACTCAACCTTCGATGGGTTGATGTGGATTTGGATAGCGGTTTTGCATCTCTCTTCGATACCAAAAATGGTGAAGACAGAAGAGTGCCTCTGACCAAGACAGCGAGAGACGTTCTTTCAAAGTTGCCTAAACAGGATGAGAAAGTGTTTCCGATAAGTGCAAACTGTGTCCGTCTTGCTTGGGAACGCTGTCGCAACAAGGCAGGCATAACAGATTTAAGGTTTCATGATTTGAGACACGAGGCAGTGTCTCGATTCTTTGAGATGGGTATGTCAGTACCAGAGGTGGCACTCATCTCTGGACACAAGGATGTGAGGCAATTGTTCAGATACACTCACCTCAATCCAACCAACGTCTTCAAGAAGTATGAGGCGTTTTAGAACAATCCAGAGACGTAGTGGTAGATGACATAAACGAGTACGCAGACAACGACTAGGATAACCAAGATTGTCTGTAAGAAATCGTTTATGAGTGCCTTTACAAATTGCTTGGTTCTGAAGGAACCCATCGTGAGGTAACAGAGAACTACTGACGCAGGAAACGTCATCCAGAAGATGGTTGAGACAACCCAGAACTGGATGAAACCCATATCTGCGAAAGGGTTCTTTTCATCCTGTTGAGCGAGTTGTCTTTCTTCATTCATCTAGGTGTCTCTATTGCATTTATAGACTGTGAAAGTTTCAACAGTTTTTGGGGGTGGGTTAAGAACCCTCCCCTAATTCATCTACTGAGAAGGTTTCATTCATCTTCAACATCGCTTCGTATTCCTTGATGATTGCGTCTTGGTTCTTGAAATATTTTTCATCACCAAGTTCGTCTATCTTCGCACTGAGATATTTTGCTCTCATCATCATTGCTTGTTCTGCGACCACATCAATTTCTTCGACGTCATCTTCGCACTCATCATCAAACCAACCACTAACAAATATGCCAGATTTTAGGTTTAGTTCGTCACGCATCTCTCTTGCTATAGTAATTGCTTCTGAAGGGTTATTTGCGTCTACCCTGACGGTGTAATCGACCCTTCCTTGGAACGGCACATCATATGTTTTTGTCATCATATTTCTCCTTGTTTAATGACTTGTAATGTCGAAAACAGAACTCATTTCTCTTCCCTCATTACTTATATACAATACCAAAAAACCCCATAAAAGTCAATGTAAAACAAGGACTTACTGAAACCAATAGACGGTGGTACATGCATCATTAGACGCAACCAATAGTCGGTGCTATTGTGGTGTTATGAAAACAAGTAGATGGAACAGATACGATAAAAAGAGTGGTTTATGGATTCCATCGTCAAAACCCATCTACACATTCTGGTTCAAGTATCTCCAACACGCAGAAAGAGATACCACCAGAACGGTGGATTGGACGAAATATGATGGATGGGGTGGTGTAGATACAATCCTGAACGTCAAGTTCGATGCTTGGTGGAAAACACACTGGAAAGACTTGTTTGGTTATGAACTGGACAGGACAGAACCAAAGTACCCTCTATCAACCACCAAACCCCAACTGGACGGTATCAAGTACTCTCTACTGGTATATGAACTTAGGAAAGAGAACCCCTCACTGGAGTATTGGGAACTCGCAAAAGAGATTGCTGCCAAAGAATATCCAAGACGCAGAGATAAAGGGAAACTTGACCCTAACTTCAAACCAGAACATTGGAGTTTCAATATTGCTCGTCCTTCTGTTGGAAGGGAAATATGGAAAAGAGATAAGAAAGAGTTTGGAGAAAAGAAACGAGTGTTGAGTTCTCGTATGGGTAGATATCTTCAAAGTGCAGAGAAACATCTGGATAATGTCTGCAAGGGAAACTTCCCATGAGAGTCCGAACTAAGGACTGTTATGTCTGTAATGACGCAAAGGAAGTCCTGTATCGGTGCCGATACCAAGAATTGAAGGATTGGGTGTTCTTATGCGGGAAGTGTCTGACGGACGTTAAATCCAAATTTGAAGACAGTTACCAATACGGTGGCACTTGGAAGAGTAAGAAGAAATGAACACCTTCATCATAGGATGCATCATTTTTGCTATCTGGGTAATTTGGATTACTGGTCTGATGTATTTCTTTGAAAAGGGTAAGGGTTTATTATTTTTACTCTACGCTTTAGTGACCATACCTCTAGGATTTGTAGTTATATTCCTTTTCGGGTCAAACTAATCCAAGAAACCTGTCTCACTTGGGTATAGTCCAACGTCACATCTTTATGAGACAGATTTAGTGTCTCAAAAGGGTGGTTTGTTGACATAAGAGACATTCTTCTATAGAGTCTAGAATCATATGAGACACTATAGGACGATTTGATGATTTATGGATACGCACGAGTTTCCACCACCGACCAAGACCTCTCAGTGCAACTGGAAGCACTCAAGAGGTATGGGTGTGAGAATATTCGTCAAGAGAAAGTTTCTGGAACTTCGATGCAAGGAAGAGAAGAACTGAAGGTTCTTCTCGACTTCATGCGTGATGGTGATGAACTAGTAGTCACTAGGGTCGATAGACTTGCACGTTCAGTCTTTGACCTACAGGACATCGTGAAGACCCTTGATGAAAAGGGTGTGACCCTTTCTGCAACCGAACAACCAATCTCGACCAAGGATGCAACATCCAAGTGTTTCTTGGATATGCTGTCGGTCTTTGCAGAGTTTGAGACGAACCTTCGCAAGGAACGTCAGATGGAAGGTATCGCAAAGGCAAAAGAAAAAGGTGTCTATAAGGGCAGAAAACCCTCTGTAGACGTTGAGAGGGTCAAGGAACTGCGTGACAGTGGTATGGGTGCATCTGCAATCGCAAAGGAATTGGGGATAGGTCGTGCGTCCGTCTATCGTGCCCTATCATCAATTTGACTGATTGACTGTTTTATCGGATAATTAAGACATCCAAATTGAATGTTTGGATTGGTGTAGTAACGACCTAATCGTTCTGGTGTAGCAACGACCTCACACGTTCTATCATCCCCAATCTAGATGTTCTCTTTGCGAGCAATTGAACCAATTGTGCGTAGGAGAATGTTATGCAAACCCAACAATATCGCGACTTCACGTTAGTCTTCGGTGCACCATCTGGTGACCGTTATGAGATGCTATGTGGCATTGCCGACCAAACCGAACGCTCTTTTAGTGAGGTGTATTTTGAATATCTCACTGAAGTATTCAAACCGAGAAACAGCACAAACCTTATCGATGAGACATTGTCTGTAATTCTGGATGAAGAAGTTCATGCGGGTGAATTACACATGGATTATCAGCGTTGGTTTAAAGAGAGACAGGGGTGTTCAAAATTCACGCATAACTGTCACCTCCATAAGGGAGATGACAAGTTTCTCATAAAGATTCCATTTCTGATGCTCTACCCAGACAGGTTCATCAACCCATTGGGGAAAACACCAAGTGCGCGGATTGAACAACACCACATTGAACACCTGGCAGCGGTGATTGGAAAAACAATCCAACTAGACTGGGTTCAAACGTGGTTTGCATACGCTGACTCCGACAGCGTTTGGGATTCGAGAGGGCATAATTATGT
>JADHLK010000012.1 GCA_016780695.1 Alphaproteobacteria bacterium
TTACTTCTATCTAAGGCTGTGTCTATGACCAAAAAAAGTCAATTATTTTAGCCTGTTGGATAATTATCCAATCAGCGGACCCAAAGGGTTGTTTTGAGTTTTGAAATAGAAATATTACACCTCTTGCGCGAATAAGTGTTCTCATTCTTGGCTATAGGTGTGTAAAACTAGCCGTTTCTGAGAGTGCCGCCGCAATGCTTGCCTATGGCCGCCACGATTTTCCGGGAAATTTCTGCCAGCGCGGCTTCGTCAAAGCTGGTTTTTTCCGGTTGCAGCCAGACCTTGACCGCCAGCGACTTCTTGCCGGAGCCCAGTTTTTCGCCTTCAAAAAGATCGAAAACCTGCACCGAGGTAATATGTGTCTTATCGGCCCCGCGAATAGCCCGCAGCACCGCCTCGGCGGCTACCTCCCGATCCAGCACAAAGGCAAAGTCGCGGCTCACCGCCTGCAAGGCTGACAGGGCCAGCAACGGGCGGGCAGGCCCCTTGGCGCGCGGCTCTGGCACGGTATCAAGCCAGAATTCAAATCCGGCCACTGGCCCTTTCAAATCATAGGCCTGACAGATGGCCGGGTGCAGGCTGCCAAAACTGGCGACCGCCTGTTTGCCCAGCCGCAACACGCCAGACTGGCCGGGGTGCCAGTAATCCGCAGCATCGGTAGTAATTTGCAGCCGCTCAGCAGGCAGGCCCAGCTGTTCCAGACAGGCCAGCAAGGCGGCCTTGCCATCAAACAGATCCACCGGCCGGGCAGGTTGCTGCCAGTCTGCCTCGGCGATCATCCCTTGCAGGATGCCGGCACAGGCTGTTTGCTGGTCTTCCGGGCGGGTTCCAGTGAAGACCGGCCCGACTTCAAACAGCTGGATATTGGCTTCCCCGCGGTTCTGGTTGCGCGCCGCGGCGGCCAGCAAATTGGGCAGGATGGATGGGCGCATACAATCCAGATCAGCACTGATCGGATTGGCCAGCTGCAATGCCTCTGCCCCGCCGCCAAACAGCGCCGCATCACGGGTTTTCAGAAAAGAAAAGGTCACCGCCTCTGCCAGACCGCGCCCGGCCAGCACCCGGCGCAGCTGGACAGCCCGCATTTGGGACCCGCTATAGGCTGGGCGAGCCACCACAAAATCACGCGGCAGGGCGGTCATTGGCAGCTTGTCAAAGCCGTGGATACGCACCACCTCTTCAACCAGATCAGCCGCCCCGTCAATATCATTGCGCCAGGCGGGCGGGCTGACCTGCCAGCTATCAGCTTTTTTCCGGTCAATTTCAAAGCCCAGCCGCTGCAATATCCCGGCCTGTTCATCCGGGCTAACCGAAATGCCGGTGAGAGCAGCAGTGCGGGCCGGCTCAAAGCTAATCTGGCGCTGCCAGGCAACGCCGGGTCCGGCGGTTACCAGACGGCTCATCTTGCCGCCGCAAATCTGTTGCACCAGCCGCGCCACATAGCCAGCCAGACTGTCTGGCGAGCTGCCATCCAGCCCCCGCTCAAACCGATAGCGGGCATCAGAATGCAGGTTCAGCTGGCGGCCTGTGCTGGCCACACTGATCGGGTCAAACACGGCCATTTCCAGAAACATCCGGCTGGTGGTTTCGGATACGCCCGTTCGCGCCCCGCCCATTACCCCAGCAATATCATCTGCGCCCTCAGCATCGCCGATCACCAGCATATCTGTGCCCAGCTGATAGGTTTTCTCATTCAGCGCGGTCAGCTCCTCGCCAGCCTCAGCGCGCCGGATAATCAGCTGGTCCCCGGCAATCTTGTCGGCATCATAGGCGTGCAGGGGGCGGCCCAGATCCAGCATCACAAAATTGGTAATATCCACCAGCGCGGAAATCGGGCGCTGGCCTACCGCTGTCAGGCGGCGGGCCATCCAGTCCGGCGAGGCCCCGTTGGTTACGCCCTCAAAAAGGCGGCCAGAGACGCGCGGGACCAGATCGGTTGCATTTTCGGCTATCTGCCAGCTGACCGGGCTGTCAAAATCACCCGGCTCCGCAGCCAGATTCAGCTCTTTCAGCTCGCCATAGCCTGCCGCTGCCAGATCACGGGCAATGCCGCGCACACCAAGGCAATCGCCGCGATTGGGCGTGATCGCAATCTCAATCACCGGGTCTGCCAGCCCGCTGGCCTCAACAAAACCGGCACCGGGCTTAAGCCCGCTATCCAGCTCGATAATCCCGTCTGCCTCGTCGCTGAGGCCCAGCTCGGCCTCAGAACAGAGCATCCCGTTTGACAGCTCGCCGCGGATTTTGCCTTGTTTGATGGTAATATCCGCCCCCGGCACATAGGTGCCGACTGGTGCCAGAACCGTTTTCAGCCCGGCCCGTGCATTCGGCGCACCGCAAACAATCTGCAGGGTCTGGCTGCCATCATCCACTTCACAGAGCTGCAGCCGGTCCGCTTGCGGATGCGGGCGGGCTGAGAGGATTTCGGCAACCCGGAACGCGCCCAGCCGGGACGCCGGATCATCAACCCCTTCCACCTCCAGCCCCAGCATCACCAGCGCCTCACAAATGGTCGCCAGATCATGCTGTGTCTCCAGATGGTCTTGCAGCCAGGACCAGGTGAATTTCATCGCATCCCCTCCCGGCTCAGACCAGACCGCTATGCAGGGCTGGCATATCAGAGGGCACAAACCCGTAATGGCGCAGCCAGCGCAGATCGCTGTCATAAAAGGTGCGCAGGTCCGGAATGCCGTATTTCAGCATCGCCAGCCGCTCAATTCCCATACCAAAGGCAAACCCCTGCACCTTGTCCGGGTCATAGCCGCAATTTGCCAGCACCCGCGGATTCACCATGCCAGAGCCGAGAATTTCCAGCCAGTCCTCACCGGCCCCTATCTGTAGCCCACCGCCAGCGCGCGAGCAGCCAATATCTACCTCAGCTGACGGTTCGGTAAAGGGGAAATAGCTGGGCCGGAAACGCACCGGCAAATCCTCCATGCCGAAAAAAGCCCGGCAGAAATCAATCAAAACCGCTTTCAGATGCCCCATATGAATATCCGGCCCGATAACCAGCCCTTCACATTGGTGAAACATCGGTGAATGGGTGGCATCATGGTCCGACCGGTAGGTGCGACCCGGCACGATAATGCGGATCGGCGGGGCTGTCGTCTGCATGGTGCGCACCTGCACAGGCGAGGTATGGGTACGCAGGACCGGACGGCTGCCATCCGCACCGACATTCAGGTAAAAAGTATCATGTTCCTGACGGGCCGGATGTTCGGGCGGGATATTGAGGGCGGTGAAGTTATAATAGTCCGATTCAATATCCGGCCCCTCGGCAATGACAAAGCCCATATCAGCAAAAATCGCGGCGATTTCTTCCATCACCCGGGTCAAGGGATGCAGGCGGCCCTGACTCTCCGGCCTTACCGGCAGGGTAACATCCACCTTTTCAGCGGCGAGGCGGCTGTTCATCTCTGCTTGGGACAGGCTGGCTTTTGCTGCGGCCAGCGCGTCTGTCACCTGATCTTTTAGCTGATTGACCGCCTGGCCAAACGCCTTGCGTTCTTCGGCATCCATTTTGCCAAGCCGGGCCAGCTCGGCTGAGATGCGGCCCTTTTTGCCAAGCGCCTCTACCCGCAGCTTTTCCAGCGCATCAGAGCTGTCAGCCGCGTTAATCGCCGCCAGCAAGTCTGCTTTCAGATCATCCAGCCCGGCCATGGCTTATGCCCCGGCCTTGCTCAGCTCGCCGCTTTGGCAAGCGCCGCTTTAGACTGTTCGACCATCGCGGCAAAGGCAGCCGGCTCACGCACCGCCATATCGGCCAGCATCTTGCGATCGACCTCAATACCAGCCTTGATAAGACCGCCCATCATGGCGGAATAGGTCAGCCCATAAGTGCGGGCAGCGGCGTTGATCCGCTGAATCCACAGCGCTCGAAACTCACGCTTGCGCACGCGCCGATCGCGATAGGCATATTCCCGCGCCTTATCGACCGCCTGCTTGGCAGTGCGAAAAGTGTTCTTGCGACGGCCATAATAGCCTTTCGCTGCCTTGATGACTTTTTTGTGCCGCGCATGGGCGGTCACCCCTCTGCTTACCCGGGCCATTCCCGTGCCTCCTTCAGATATCTATCTTTATGAATCAGATCAGTGTTCAGCTGTGAAAATCAGCCATAGGGCAGAAATTTCTTCACAATGCGGGCATCCGCATCGGACAGAATCATCGTGCCTCTGGCTTGTCTTTTCATTTTCTGGGAACGGCGGCGCAGATTGTGGCTGAGAAAAGCAGCCGACCCGCGCACCTTGCCTTTGGCGGTCAGCGAAAAGCGTTTTTTCGCGCCGCTCTTGGTCTTCAGTTTGGGCATTTTAACCTCGCTTGTGACTTGCTGTTGCTGTCCTTTTTGCAAGAACAGCTTTTCTAAAGCCGGCCAGGCATACCCTTTTTGCACTGGACGCGGCCCGTCGTTCAAGCGCGCTTTATAGCTGTTTAGCCCACAAAGATCAAAGGTTTTTTTACTTCTATTTCGGGGCGACCACCATGATCATCTGGCGGCCTTCCATTTTCGGCATCGATTCAATCTTGGCGATTTCATCAATCTCGCCGCGCACCCGCTCCAGCAATTCGCTGCCCAGCTCTATATGCGCCATTTCACGGCCGCGAAAGCGCAGGGTGATTTTAACCTTATCACCACCATCCAGAAATTTGCGCACCGCCTTCATCTTCACCTCATAATCATGGGTGTCGATATTGGGACGCAGCTTGATTTCCTTGACTTCAATGATTTTTTGCTTCTTGCGCGCTTCATTGGCGCGTTTCTGGGCCTGGTATTTATATTTGCCATAATCCAGAATCTTGCAGACCGGCGGCTCAGCATTTGGCTGCAATTCCACCAGATCGAGTCCCAGCCCGGCGGCCTTGTCCAGAGCCGCCTCAAGTTCCAGAATACCCAGCTGATCCCCTTCTGGGCCGATACAGCGCACGCTACGCGCGCGGATGGCCCCATTGACACGCGGCCCGTCATTGGCCGGCGGCACATCTTGTCTCAAACGAACTATCTATCTCTCCATAACAGTCATGCTGAACAGCTGCCAAAGCAGAAAGGCACTGTCCCAGTGATTGTTAGTCATACGAATATCAACCTGATTTGGCAAGCTGTGAGTTTGCATCAGCTTTTTATCGGTGCGCGCGCCAGATCAGGCGGCAGGCAGGCGAGGCGCAGCCGCTCAATCGCTTCATCAGCCGCCAGCACTTCCTGATTTTGCGACCCCAGCTGGCGCAGCGCAACGCTTCCCGCCTCAGCCTCACGGTCGCCCAGAGCAAAGATAAACGGCGTTTTTGCGGTGCTGTGCTCGCGGATTTTATAGCCTATTTTCTCATTGCGCAGATCAGTCTGCACACGCAGCCCGGCGGCCGCCGCCTGTTCCGCTATCTGGTTGGCATAATCATTGGCCCGGTCCGTGATCGGGCAGATTACCAGCTGCACCGGGGCCAGCCAGCCCGGCATCCGGCCCGCATATTGTTCAATCAGAATACCGATCCAGCGCTCCAGCGAACCCAAAATCGCCCGATGCAGCATGACCGGGCGGCGGCGGCTGCCATCTTCGGCGACATATTCTGCATCCAGCCGGTCGGGCAGCACAAAATCAGCCTGCAACGTGCCGCATTGCCAATCGCGGCCAATCGCATCACGCAGCACAAATTCCAGCTTTGGCCCGTAAAACGCCCCTTCACCCGGATTCAGCTCAGTCTCCAGACCGGCGGCCTCGGTCGCGGCGGCCAGCGCTGCCTCAGCCCGATCCCAGGTCGCATCATCACCGGCCCGCACCTCTGGACGGTCGGAGAATTTAACCCGCACTTCTGCAAAACCGAAATCGGCATAAACCTCTTGCAGCAGATTACAAAAGGCCACCGATTCAGAATTAATCTGATCTTCGGTGCAGAAAATATGGGCATCATCCTGAGTAAAGGCGCGCACCCGCATAATGCCATGCAAGGCCCCAGACGGCTCATTACGGTGACAAGAGCCGAATTCCGCCATCCGCATTGGCAAATCGCGATAGGAGGTCACCCCTTGCCGGTAGATTTGCACATGGCCCGGGCAATTCATCGGCTTCAGCGCCAGCGTCCGGTCCTCTTCTGAGGCGGCGGTAAACATATTCTCGCCGAACTTCTCCCAATGGCCTGAGGCTTCCCAGAGAGAGCGGTCGATTAGCTGCGGGGTTTTCACCTCCTGATAACCAGCCGCAGCCAGACGGCGGCGCATATAATTTTCAATTTCCCGATAGAGGGTCCAGCCGCGTGGATGCCAAAACACCGACCCGGTCGCCTCTTCTTGCAGATGAAACAAATCCAGCGCCCGCCCCAGCTTGCGGTGATCGCGCTTTTCCGCCTCTTCCAACATGGTCAGATAGGCTTTCAAATCCTTCTCATTGGCAAAGGCTGTGCCATAAATCCGCTGCAACATCGGGCGGTTTGAATCGCCCCGCCAATAGGCCCCGGCCACCTTCATCAGCTTGAAGGCATGGCCGGCCCGGCCGGTTGAGGCCAGATGCGGGCCACGGCACAGATCAATGAACTTGCCTTGCGTGTAATAGCTGACCGTTTCCCCGTGCGGGATTGCCTCTACCAGCTCAATTTTGAACGGCTCATTCTTCTTCTTGTAAAAAGAGACCGCCTCATCGCGTGTCCATTCGCCGCGCACGATTACCTCATCACGGTCAACAATTTCATGCATCCGCTGTTCGATCACCGCCAGATCATCGGTGCTGAACGGGGTCTCGCGGAAGAAATCATAGTAAAACCCATTTTCAATCGCCGGGCCGATTGTTACCTGAGTTTCCGGGAACAGCTCCAGCACTGCTTCGGCCAGAATATGGGCGCAATCATGGCGGATCAGCTCCAGCGCGGCAGCATCCCGGCCGGTGATCAGCGCCAGTCTGGCATCCTCTTCAATCGGCCGGTTCAGGTCCCATTCCGCGCCATTAACCACCGCTGCCAGTGCCGCCTTGGCCAGCCCCGGGCCAATATCAGCAGCAATCTGGGCAGCGGTCACCGGGCCCGGATAGTCGCGCTGGCTGTCATCGGGCAGGGTAATCACAGGCATGGCAGTTTCTTCTTCACAAAACAAGTCACGGGTCAGTCAGCTTTCCTCTTTGTGGGCAGGCCTCCCGGCCCGACCTTAATCATGCCAGCGCTTTCAGACAAGCCCCCAGAACGCCTGAAAGGTGCAATAAGCGTGCAATTTTCATGACAGAAGCGCACGATAGACAGCGATTGTCCGCCGACACATCTTTTGGGTGGTGAAATTATCACAGACATTCAGCGTTGCCCGGGCCGCCAGCTTGCGGCGTTGCACCGGCCCCAGCTGCAAGGCAGAGCGCAAGGCATCTGCCAGCCCGGAAATATCCGCGGGCGGTGCCAGCCAGCCGGTCTCACCGGGCAGAATGGACTCAGCCGCCCCGCCCATGTCAAAAGCGATAACAGGCCGGCCCATCGCCTGTGCCTCCACCGCCACCCGGCCAAACGGTTCCGGCTCCACCGAGGGCATCGCCACCACATCTGCCAGCATCAGCGCGGCCGGCACATCACGGCTGGCCTCGGCAATCCGCACACGCCCGCCCAGCCCGACCTCTACCGCCAGCTTTTCCAGCTCCGCCACAAAGCCCGGCTTGCCATCCCCGGCCCCCAGCAACACAATGCTGAAAGACAGATCAGTGATCAGGCTGGCCGCCCGCAACAAAGCCTGATGCCCTTTCCAGCTGGCCGGGCGGCCCGGCAGCATCACCACCGGCATATCATCGGGCAGGCCAATCCGCTCCATCTCATTGATGATGCGTTGCTGGGAGACCCGCGCCGGGTCGAACATGGATATATCCACCCCGCGATGGATGGTTTTGATCGGGACGCTTTTTGCGGCTTGCCCGTAATGGGTTGTGATAACCGATTTGACATAATCGGAAATGGCAATCACCTGATCGGCCTCCAGCATCTTGCCATTATAGAATTTCTTGAACGGGCTGGCGGGCTGGAATTTGCCGTGAATTGTGGCAACAGACGGAATCTTCAGCGATTTTGCCAGCCCAAGGGCCAGCCAGGCTGGCACCCGTGAGCGCACATGGACAACAGAGGCTTGCTCAGCCAGCAACAGGGCGCGCAGACGGCGGCGCAGGAAAGGCCAATGCAGCGGGTTTTTCTGATCCACCGCCAGCTGGTGATGCACCGCCCCCATCCGTTCCAGCTGCGGGACCAATAGCCCGCCGGAGCTGATCACCACCGCCCGCCAGCCCTTGGCGATCACCGCCTCGGCTATTTCCAGCGTGCCCCGCTCCACCCCGCCAAAATTGAGTGCGGGCAGGATTTGGACAATCACTGGCGAGGTGCTATGCTGTTCTTTGGTCATCAGCTTCTGGTTCCGGTTGCTAATAGAGCCTGCCCAAGACAGGAAGGTGGCCCCATTCTTACCCCCTTTTACCAAAAGGTGAAAAGACAAAGATGCAAATCACTACAGAGTTTTTGGAAATTGGGCCAGATCACCGGCTAGCCTTTCAGCACCGACCGGCTGCTGCCAACACACCGGCGAATATCCCGGCGAATATCCCGGGCTTTGTCTTTCTGGCCGGGCATGGCTCAGATATGCTGGGCACCAAGGCCGAGATTCTGGCAGATTGGGCGGCCCGTTCCGGCTTTTCCTTCACCCGTTTTGACTATCGCGGCCATGGCCAGTCGAGCGGCGCGTTTCTGGCCCATACGATCAGTGACTGGACCGCTGATGCCCGCCATATTATTGAGCAGGTCACCAGCGGGCCGCTGATCCTTGTCGGCTCCTCGCTGGGCGGCTGGATTATGCTGAATTTGCTGAATAGCTGCCGCCAGCGGATAGCCGGGCTGATCGGTATTGCGGCTGCGCCGGATTTCACCGAGCGGCTGATCTGGCAAACGCTCAACAAAGAGCAGCAAGATCAGATGCAGCAGCAGGGGCACATCGCCCTGCCCAACCCCTATGAGCCGGGCGGCCAGCTGGTCTATCCCTATCATCTGATAGAGGATGGGCGCGCCAATCTATTGCTGGACAAGCCGCTGGAATTTGACGGGCCGGTTATCCTGCATCAAGGGATGCAGGATGAGGAGGTGCCTTGGCAGACGGCGCTGGATATCGCCGCTGTGTTGACCTCAGACCGGGTGGAAATCCGGCTGGACAAGACAGCAGGCCATCGCTATTCCGAGCCGCATCAGCTGGCCGCGCTGGTGGCCTCAGCCGAGCAGCTCAGCCAACAATTAAGCAGCTAGAAATCGACTTCTGCATAATGGCGTGCAGGCGGAAAACCGGCCAGATGATCGCCCATCAGGCTGCGATAGCTGGGCCGTGATTTCATCTTCATGAACCAGAGCTTGGCTTCGGGATATTTATCCCAGCTGATATCGCCGAAATAATCCAGCACCGACAGATGCGCTGCGGCAGCCAGATCGGCCAGGCTCATAGCCTCCCCGGCCAGCCAGCTGCGCGTCTCCAGCAACCAGTTTATATAACCCAAATGAATTTGGCTGTTCGCCAGTGCAGCGCGGATTGTCTGGGAGGAGACCGGCGCAGCAGACGAGAACCGCTTGACCACCCGCTCGCGCAGGAGTGGCGCGCTGGTTTCCGCGGTGAATTTTATCTCAAACCAATCAAACAGGCGGCGAATCTCGGCACGCTGGCCTGCATCCCCGGCCAATAGCCGCGCCTCAGCTGTGGTTTCTTCCAGCCATTCGCAGATCACCCGGGCTCCCGCCAGATGGCGGCCATCCGGCCAGACCAGAACCGGCAAATCGCCTGCCGGGTTCAGCGCCAGAAAGGCCTCATCGCGTTGCCAGGGAAGCTGCGTTTTCAGCTCATGCTCCCTCTCATATTCAGCCAGATGCAGGCGCACAATACGACTCGCTGCAGACAGGGCATAATGGTGCAGAACAGGCATCAGTTTTTACTCTCCTCAGCGGTTATCGCACGCTGTCTTTCAGGGAAAAGGGCGGTCCGGGATCCGGCAGGATGGCAGCCGGGCCGGCGGGCATCCCGGCCAAAGCCCCGGCTTTCAATTCCCTTATTTGCAGGCGTTCCGGCTCCAGAAAGCCGGGCCATATAAGCTGGCCCGGCGGCACCGGCTGAAAATCAAAGCGGGGATAGTAATCCGGCTCGCCGGAAATCACACACAATCCCCAGATGCCTTGGCTGGCGATACCCAGCCCCTGCCGGACCAGCGCCTTGCCATATCCCTTGCCGCGCAGGTCAGGCCGCACCGCCAGCGGGCCGAGCAATAAATGCGGGCGGTCAAAAATCCGCACCTGCCAGAACCGCAGCGAGCCAACCAGCTCTCCGGCCTCCTCAGCAACCAGACACAGCCCCGGCACCGGCGGACCCGGGCGCAAGCGCCAGACAGTCCGCTCGGAACGGCCAGCCCCAAAAGCAGCTTCCATCAACCGCTCAATGCCGGGCAAATCATCTGGTTTTTGTTCCCGCAACTCCATGCAGGAGAGATGCCCTGTCAGGCGGAAGCGGTCAAGACAGATTCTGCATCAACTGCCGGATCAAGCTTGTCCATCACCTCCAGCGGAATCACAAACCAGAAATGACCCTGCTCCGTCCGCCATTGGTTCAGCAGCCGCTTGGCCTGTGCCGAATCAGTCTCTTTTGCGTGCAATTCCAGCAAGCCGCGCAGATGGTCAGCCCAGCTGCCCGGCTGCATCCGGCTGAGATGCAAGGTCGCCGGATTGACATGATCCGGGAAAACGCCCTCAGGATCATAGACAAACGCCTTGCCACCGGTCATGCCAGCCCCGAAATTGGACCCGGTCTTGCCGAGGATAACCACTTCTCCGCCAGTCATGTATTCACAGCCATTGGAGCCGCACCCCTCAACCACCGCTATGGCCCCGGAATTACGCACAGCCAGCCTTTCCCCGGCCTGCCCGGCTGCCAGTAACAGCCCGCCAGTTGCGCCATAAAGCACCGTATTGCCGATAATGGTATTCTGCTCAGCAACAAAATTGCTGGCAGCTGAGGGGCGAACGGTAATCATCCCGCCAGACAGCCCCTTGCCGACATAGTCATTGGCATCACCTATTACATCCAGCCGCAAGCCCTGCACCGCGAAGGCCCCAAGAGACTGACCAGCCGATCCACGCAAGCGCACGCTGATCTGACCCTGTTTCAGCCCGGTCATCCCAAAACGCCGCACAATATGCGAGGAAAGCCGCGTGCCAATGGCGCGCTGGGTATTCTCTATATTGTAGGACAGCTGCATCTTGCCGCCATGTTCCAACGCCCCGGCCGCATCCCTGACCATTTGGGCATCCAGCGTATCGGGAACCGCAACGCGCGGCGCATCCGCTGGCGGGCCGCCCCGCTGCTCACCGGTCACATCCGCCACCACCAGCAACGGGTTCAAATCCAGATCATCAAGCGCCGCATCACCCCGCGACACCTGGCTGAGCAGATAGGTTCGGCCAATCACCTCAGACAGTGAGCCAAATCCCAGCCCGGCCAGAATCTCGCGCACCTCTTCAGCCAGATGGGTGAATAGCTGCACCACTTTTTCCGGCGTGCCGGTGAATTTCTCGCGCAGATCATCGCGCTGCGTGCAGACGCCAACCGGACAGGTATTGGAATGGCACTGGCGCACCATGATACAGCCCATTGCGATCAGCGAGGAGGTGCCAATACCAAATTCATCAGCCCCCAAAATCGCCGCCATTACAATATCGCGCCCGGTCTTCAGCCCGCCATCCGTGCGCAGCACAACCTTATCCCGCAACCCGTTCATCGACAGCACCTGATGCACCTCAGACAGCCCCATCTCCCACGGCATGCCGGCGTGCTTGATAGAGGATTGCGGGCTGGCCCCGGTGCCGCCGCCATGGCCAGAGATCAAAATCGTATCTGCCTTGGCCTTGGCAACACCTGCTGCGATTGTTCCAATGCCGGTAGAAGCCACCAGCTTCACACAGACCTTGGCATCCGGGTTGATCTGTTTCAGATCATAGATCAGCTGGGCCAAATCCTCGATTGAATAGATATCATGATGCGGCGGCGGCGAGATCAGCGTTACCCCTTCGGTAGAATGGCGCAGCTTGGCAATCAGGCTGTTCACCTTGATGCCCGGCAGCTGGCCCCCTTCGCCCGGCTTGGCCCCCTGTGCAACCTTGATTTCCAGCTCCGAGCAATGATTCAGATATTCGGCTGTCACGCCAAACCGGCCAGAGGCCACCTGCTTTATCGCGCTGGACGGGTTATCGCCATTTTCGCGCAGCTTGAAGCGGGCCGGATCCTCTCCGCCCTCGCCGGAATCAGATTTCGCGCCAATGCGGTTCATCGCAATTGACAGGGTTTCATGCGCCTCCGGGCTCAACGCACCGAGCGAGATTCCCGGCGAGACCAGCCTTTTGCGGATTTGGGTAATGCTTTCCACCTGCTCTACCGGCAGCGCCTCACGATGCGAATTGAAATCCATCAGATCGCGCAGATTTACCGGCCCCTGACGGGCCACCAGCTGGGTGTATTTCTTCCAGCTGTCATAAGAACCCGTATCACAGGCGTGCTGCATGGCATGAATAATCTGGCCATCAAAGGCGTGCTGCTCTCCTGATTTGCGATAGCGGAACAGGCCGCCGACCGGCAAATAGGTAACATTGCCGGAAAAAGCCTCCCGGTGCTTGGCCAGAATCCGCATCTGAATACCGTTCAGGCCCAAGCCGGAAATGCGCGAGGACATGGGCGGGAAATAATCTGCCACCAAAGCCCGCGACAGGCCAAGTGCCTCAAAATTATAGCCGCCGCGATAAGAGGCAATCACCGAAATGCCCATCTTCGACATGATTTTCAGCAGCCCGTCCTCAATCGCCTTGCGGTAATTGGCAAAGCTCTCATCCAGAGTCAGCCCGGGCAGCAGCCCTTTTTCCATCCGCTCCTGGATCGCCCATTCCGCCCCATAGGCATTGATCGTGGTACCGCCGACCCCGATCAGCACGGCAAAATGATGCACATCCAGACAGTCTGCTGAGGCCACATTGATCGAGGCAAATGTCCGCAGCTGCTGGCGCACCAGATGCGAATGAACCGCCCCGGTCGCCAGAATCATCGGGATCGGCACGCGGCTTTCCGAGACAGCGGCATCGGAGAGCATGATATGTTCCACCCCGCCCCGCACCGCCTGTTCAGCCTCAGCACGAATACGCTGCAACGCCTGACGCAGCCCGTCATCACCGGAATCTGCACCAAAGCTGCAATCGATCAGCACCGCCTTATCGCCCAGATCAGCCAGCAACGCCTCCCATTCTGCATTGGCCAGCACCGGCGAATTCAACAGCAGATGATCACATTGCTCAGGCGACTGGTCCAGAATGTTGCCCAGATTGCCCAGCCGCGTGCGCAAAGTCATCACATGGCGTTCACGCAGACTATCAATCGGCGGGTTGGTCACCTGGCTGAAATTCTGCCGGAAGAAATGATGCAGGCCGCGATAGTGCCCGGACAGCACTGCCAGCGGTGCGTCATCTCCCATGGAGCCCACCGCTTCCTTACCAGTCTCGGCCATCGGCTGCAGGATCAGCTCCATATCTTCCATGGACCAGCCGGCTAGCAGCTGGCGGCGGCGGCGCATTTCCGGATCAATCAGGGCTTTCTTGCTGCCATTGGCCCCGGCCAGCAGACTGTCCAGCTGGCGCGAGCGGCGCAACCACTTGTCCCAATCAGCCCGGCCAGACATTTCTGCCTTCAGCTCATCATCACGCAACAGCTTGCCAGCCGTCAGATCAACCGCAATCATCTCGCCTGGCCCCAACCGGCCATTTTCTGCAATGCGCGTTTCCGGGACCACCACCATGCCAGTCTCGGACCCGGCTATCAGCAGCCCGTCCGTGGTCAGCGTATAGCGCAGCGGCCGCAGCCCGTTGCGGTCGGTTCCGCCCAGCACCCAATTTCCGGCAAAAGCCGCTATCGCGGCTGGCCCGTCCCAGGGCTCCATCACCGCATTGCAATAGCCATAGAGCTTGGCCAGCGGCGAAGCTGAGTCGGCATCAATCGCCTGCGGGATCATCATCGTCTTGACCATCGGCAAATCACGGCCTGCATGGGCCAGCAACTCAAAAACCGAATCCAGCGCGGCAGAATCCGAGCTGCCCTTGGCGATCACTGGCTTGATATCCTCTATCGCCTCACCAAATAGCGGGCTGGCCATCCGGTCTTCATGGCAGGACATCCAGTTCATATTACCCCGAATGGTATTGATCTCGCCATTATGGGCCAGCACGCGGAAAGGCTGGGCCAGTCGCCAAGTCGGGAAAGTATTGGTCGAATAGCGCTGGTGATAGACGGCAAAATCAGACACAAAGCGAGCATCCAGCAAATCCGGGTAAAATTCGGTCACCTGCTCAGCCAGAAACATCCCCTTATAGATCAGCGAGCGGGTAGAGAGTGAGCAAATATAGAAATCGGTGATAAGGGCCGCTTCCACCGCCTGTTCAATGCGGCGGCGAATGATGAATAGCTGGCGTTCTGCCTCCTGCTCGGCCATATCGGCCGGCATGGAGAACATCACCTGTTCGATTTCCGGGCGGGTTGCATTGGCCTTGTCGCCCAGCGCCTTGACATTGACCGGCACTTGCCGCCAGCCATAGATTGCATGGCCCATCGCCAGAATTTCCCGCTCAATAATACAGCGGCATTCTTCTTGCGCCCCTAAATCAAGGCGCGGCAGGAAAATCATCCCGACCGCCAGCCGACCCCCATCATCATCATGGCCAGTGCGGGCAATATGCTCAATAAAGAAATCGCGTGGAATGGCGATATGCAGCCCGGCCCCATCGCCGGTCATGCCATCTGCATCCACCGCGCCGCGATGCCAGACAGATTTCAACGCCTCAATCGCCGCCTCAACCACCGAACGGCGCGGCTTGCCATCCACTGCCGCGACCAGCCCGACCCCACAGGCATCATGTTCCTGGCTGGGGTGATAAACGCCCGCCGCGCCCAGCTTTGCCTCATTTTGCTGACGCATTGCCAGCCAGTTTTTCGCATCAAAAGCCATCTGCTGGCCTCCTTGTAATTCTTATGCCCTAGCTGGCAGCGCGGTTTTCAGCGCGGGCCTCGGCCTGAATGAAGCTGTCTATTGCCACCGCGGCATCGCGCCCATCGCGCACCCCCCACACAACCAGCGAAGCACCGCGCACAATATCCCCAGCAGCAAATACCCCGTCCATTGAGGTCATCATGCTCTGCCAGTCTATTTGAACGGTGCCCCAGCGGGTAACCGTCAGGTCTTTTTCCCCGAACAGGGCCGGCAAATCCTCAGCATCAAAGCCAAGTGCCTTAATAACCAGATCAGCAGGCAGGCGGCGGTCAGACCCGTCAATGATTTGCGGCACCTGGCGGCCAGTCTCATCAGGCTGGCCCAAATGGATGGACTGGGCGATCACACTCTCCACCCGGCCGTCCCCGTCAAAGGCGCGCGGGGCAGACAGCCATTCAAACTGCACCCCTTCTTCCTCAGCATTTTCCACCTCACGCTGTGAGCCCGGCATATTCGCCCGGTCGCGCCGATAAAGACAGGTGACCGATTTCGCCTTTTGCCGCACCGCAGTGCGCACGCAATCCATCGCCGTATCACCGCCGCCAATAACCACCACATCCCGCCCCTCGGCATTCAACGTGCCGGAGTCAAAATCTGCGACCTTGTCACCTAGCGATTTACGGTTCGAGGCGGTCAAATAATCCAGCGCCGGAACCACCCCATCCAAACCACTGCCCGGCAGTTGGATGTCGCGGGCCTTATAAACGCCGGTTGCGATCAACACCGCCGCATGGCGGGCGCGCAAATCGGCAAAGCTGATATCCTTGCCAATTTCGCAATTCAGCTGAAATTCCACCCCGCCAGCAGCCAGCAGATCAGCCCGCCTCTGCACAATATCCTTTTCCAGCTTGAAGCCCGGAATACCATAGATTAACAGGCCGCCCACCCGGTCATAGCGATCATAAATAACAACTTGATAGCCCTTGCGGCGCAGCTGATCAGCAGCTGCCAGCCCGGCCGGGCCAGCCCCGATAATGCCCACTGACTGCTCCAGCTCGACAGATGGCGCGACAGGCTTCACCCAGCCCTTGTCAAAGGCGGTCTCGGTGATATATTTTTCCACCGCCCCAATGGTGACCGACTCAAAGCCCTTTTCGATCACACAATTTCCCTCGCACAGCCTGTCCTGCGGGCAAATACGGCCACAAATTTCGGGGAAATTATTGGTCGCTGAGGCGACTTCATAAGCCTCTTGCAGCCGATCTTCGGCGGTCAGCATCAGCCAGTCCGGTATGTTATTGTGCAGCGGGCAATTCACCTGGCAAAAAGGCACCCCGCATTGCGAGCAGCGCGCCGCCTGCGTTTCTGCCGATTGAGCGCTGAAATCAGCATAGATTTCATCAAAATCAGCCTTGCGCGTCGCGGCCTTGCGCTTATCCGGCATGGCTTTCGCCTCGCTTACAAATTGCAGCATTTTAGAGGCCATTTTGAACTCCCCAATTGTGAATTCCGTTTTTTCTGCCCCGGTTTATTCGCCGGTTTATTCGCCGGTTTAATCGCCAGAATATTCGCCGACAGAAATGGTCAGCAATACTACCATATTTTTCAGAAAAATCAAGTCAACGCGAATCTCACGAAAATTCTGAGGCGCGGCATGGAAATATTTAGGGCCGTATCGGTTCTTTTTACCCCCTTGCCTTGCGCTGGACGGACGGACTAGTCTGGCTATATCTCAACGGGGACTCAACGGGTGCGGTTTTGCGGGCGCCGGCTGGCCGGATGTCAGACCAGCTGTCTTTTGCTCTCTGTGCCCTGCTTATCAGGGATCAGATCATGCCCGATTTTTTCCAGCTTCTGGTGCTGTCGCTGCTGCAAGGGGTGACCGAATTTCTGCCGGTTTCCTCATCTGGACATCTGGTATTGCTGCCATTTATTACCGGCTGGGCTGATCAGGGGCGCGGGCTGGATGTGGCGGCGCATCTGGGCACGCTGGCGGCGGTTCTGATCTGGTGGCGCGCTGATATTATTCTGATGCTGCGCGGGCTGCTCTCACTTGGGCGCAAGCACGCTGAGGGTTGGCTGCTCTTTTGGCAGCTGGTGCTGGCCAGCCTGCCAGTCATTCTGGCCGGGTTGCTGGTGCATATCTGGGACCCTGATTTCCTGCGCCTGGCTCTCACCGTTGCGGTGGCCAATCTGGTCTTTGCCGGCTGGCTCTGGTGGGCGGATAAACAGCCTGAGCAGGCACCGGATGTGGGCCAACCGGGCCAGCCGGCCAGCTGGCGGGCCGTTCTGCTGATTGGGCTGGCGCAAATACTGGCCCTGATACCCGGGGCCTCACGCAGCGGGGTCACCATCTCAATGGCCCGCCAGCTGGGCTGGCCGCGGGCGGCGGCGGCGCGTTTTTCCATGCTGCTATCAATACCGGTTATTGCCGGGGCGGGTTGTCTTTCACTGCTTGATCTGGCAGGGCAGCAAGGGGCCACCTCGCTGACAGCCGCGCTGGTCACCACGCTCTTGTCCTTTGTCTTTGCGCTGCTGGCGATCCGCTGGCTGATGGGCTGGCTGGCCCGGGCGGATTTCCGAATATTTGTGATTTACCGGCTGGTTCTGGGGGTGCTGCTTTTGGGCTTTCTGGCAGGCGGATTTTTCTAGCGGCGCTGCCTGCCGGGCTGGGCACCAAAACGCCCGCCTGGCCGGAACGGGGCCAGATAGGTATGGATATGCGCCTCAACCGGCTGCGGCTCAATACCCAGCTCAGCCAGACCCGGCAGCTGGCCGGAGACCA
>JADHLK010000013.1 GCA_016780695.1 Alphaproteobacteria bacterium
CGTCCAGAATATGCGGCACTTCTGCCCCGCCATAAATATCGAGGAAAGTCGGCAGCAAATCGATCATCTGCACCAGTTCCGAACAGGCCTGGCCGCGGGTGGCATCTGCCCGCCTGTCCGGGTCATAGATGATCAGCGGCACCCGCACCGCCGCATCATGAAACAGCTCTTTTTCCCCCATCCAGTGATCGCCCAGATAATCTCCATGATCAGAGGTGAAAATGATCATCGTCTGATCGGCGATGCCCCGATCTTCAAGATGTTTGAACAAGCGGCCCATCTGATCATCAATCTGTTTGATCAGCCCCATATAGGCCGGGATCACCGCCCGCCGCACCTCATCACGGGCAAAACTGCGCGAGACCCGGTGCTCTTGCATCGCCGCATAGACCGGGTGCGGATCATCGCGTTCAACAGCATGACGCCTGGCTGGCAGAACCGTCTCCGGGCCATACATACTGGCATAGGGTTCAGGCACGATATAAGGCCAGTGCGGCTTGATATAGCTGATATGGGCAATAAAGGGCTGGCCGTCCGGGTCCGCGATCGCCTGATCAATGAAATCCATTGCCCGCCCAGTCAGATAAGGGGTTTCGGAAAACTCATCCGGTATGCGGGCGGGCCGGTCAGAATTTTTCAAAAACCAGCCGGACAGCAAATTGCCTGCCTCATCCTCAGCCATATTGGCCCATTCCTCCCACGGATTTTCCCCCGCAAACCCATGTTCGCGCAGCCAATCATTATAGGCCGGGTCCGGATCATGGCCAGACCAGGGATGCAGCCCATCATCCCTTTCAAACGCATCAAAGCCACATTCGGCAATACGAACCCCTATCTGGCTGGCTGGATCAATGCCCAGCCGAGCCATGCCGGCAGCATCAGCGCGCATATGGGTCTTGCCAATCAGTGCAGTTTTTACCCCCAGCGGGCGCAGATGATCGCCAACTGTCATCTCGCCAGCTTTCAGCGGCACAAAATTCCAGCTGGCCCCGTGGGCATGAACATAGCGGCCTGTATAGGTGCTCATCCGGCTGGGGCCGCAGACCGGCGATTGCACAAAGGCTTGATCAAAGCGCACCCCCTTCGCCGCCAGCGCGTCTATATTGGGCGTGTGCAAATGCGGATGACCATAGCAGGACAGATAGTCCCAGCGCAGCTGATCACACATGATAAAAAGGATGTTCTTGACCGTCATTACCCCCCCCTTTGACCAGCTTCAACTCTGCCACCCAGCAGCCAAAAAAGCAATCGTCAAACAAGAACAGCAAGAACCTGAAAAACCATAATTGTATACAAAATTGATATTTTTTTGTGCTTTTTTAGAGCCATTTGTTATATTGACAAATAATTGTATACAACTTAGCGTCGCGATTAGTTTGTTATTTCCTGTCAGGTGACCAGATTATGGACACGAAACGCATCAGCCAGGCAGACCGCGCCCATATCGAAATCCGCAGCCGGATTTTGGATGGCAATTTCGTGCCTGGTGAGCGGCTATCCGAGACCGCTTTGGCCGAGATGTTATCCCTGTCGCGCACCCCGCTGCGTGAGGCGATAAGCAGGCTGGCTGATGAAGGTTTGCTGGAGCGCGGCCCCGGCAGCGGTTACCGTGTATGCAGCTATTCGATGCAGGATATTTCCGATGCCAATGAAATTCGGGGCCTGCTGGAAGGGCTGGCCGCGCGGCTGGCGGCAGAGCGCGGCGTGGCAGAGGAAGCGCTTGCTGATTGCCGCGAGATTCTGGCCGGGCTGGATGCGGTGCTGGCTAATTTGGAAGCGATAGATTTCGCTGCCTATGTCCGGCTGAATGCTGCATTTCACAGCTGGATTTCTCTGGTAGCCGGGCGCGCGGTGGTCACCCGTGAGATAGAGCGGATATGCCGTTTGCCGCTGGCTTCACCCAGCGGTTTTCTTTCCGGTCAGGAAGATGGGCCGGAATTTCGGGCCTCCTTGCTGGTGGCCCAGGCCCAGCATCGGGCTATTTATGAAGCCATAGAGGCAGGCGAGGGCGCGCGGGCAGAAGCGTTGAGCCGCGAACACGCCCGGCTGGCGCGGCAGAATCTGCGGCAAGCTCTCAGCCTGGACAAAAGCAAGGTCAGCCAGATTCCCGGATTGTCTCTGGTATCTGCAAAAGAAGAATTATCAGCCTGAAATGAAGACCTGAAAAAATGACCTGAAAAAATGAAAGGAACAGTAACAGTGCAGAATCTTACCTCAGTCATGGCCGGACACAAAAACCCGGTCGAAATGCTCCGCAATTCGCAAGTGGGTATGTATGTCTATCCGGTGGTTGCCCCGGAATTCAGCAATTGGCGATCCGAACAGGCGGCCTGGCGGCATAGTGCGGTCTTGTTTGATCAGACCCATCACATGGATGAGCTGACAGTTGAAGGGCCGCAGGCGGCAGAATTCCTGTCCCATACCGGCATCAACAGCTTTGCCAATTTCGATCTGAACCGGGCCAAGCATTTTGTGCCAGTGACCCCGGCCGGCCATGTGATCGGCGATATGATCATTTTCCGCGAAAGAGAGGATAAATTTATCCTGGTTGGCCGCGCCCCGACAGCCAACTGGCTGCTCTTCCAGTCGGCGATAGGTGATTGGCAGGTGCGCCTGTTCCACAATCCGCGCTCAGACAGCCGGCCAGATGGCGAGCGCGTGCTGCGCACCCATTACCGGTTCCAGATTCAAGGGCCGGATGCGGACAAGATTTTCGCTCAGGTGAATGGCGGGCCGGTGGCTGATATTCCCTTCTTCCATGTCGCGCCGATCATGGTTGGCAGCCGCAAGGTTCAGGCGCTGCGTCACGGCATGGCCGGTGCCCCGGGTCTGGAATTGTGGGGCCCCTATGCAGACAAGCATTATATCCGCTCCACCCTGTTGCAGGCGGCCCGCGATGTTGGGGTTGATCTGCGGCAAGTTGGCAGCCGGGCCTATTCCACCAACACATTGGAATCTGGTTGGATCCCCTCTCCCTTGCCGGGCATCTATACAGGTGATGGCATGATGCAGGAGTATCGTGACTGGCTGGGCGCAGACAGCTATGAGGCGATGGGCTCTATCGGTGGCAGTTTTGTTTCCGACAATATCGAAGATTATTATGTCAACCCGTTTGAGCTGGGTTACGGCTTTTATATTGGCTGGAAAAAGGATGCTTTCATTGGCAAGGCCGCGCTGGAAAAAATGAAGGCCGGGACCACCCGCAAGAAGGTCACCTTTGAATGGAACCGCGATGATGTGCTGGCCGTGATCGCCAGCGGTTTTGAAGAAGGAACACCGTTCAAATGGATTGATTTCCCGCAGCCGAACTATGCGTCTTCTTCTGCTGATATGGTGATGCAGGACGGCAAGATGGTCGGGATGAGCATGTTCAACGGCTATAGCTATAATGAGCGTTGCTTCCTCTCGCTGGGGGTTGTTGATGACAGCATCCAGGAAGGCGATGTGCTGACCCTGAAATGGGGAGAGCCGGATGAAACAGCCAAAACCGCGGCTGAGCCGCACCGCCAGGCGGACATTCGGGTGCGGGTGTCGCCAACGCCTTATGCCAGAGAAGCCCGTGAGAATTATGCCGATAGCTGGCGTAATGCTTCTGCCTGATAAAAAGGAAGGGGGCCAGCCAATCTGGCCCCTTTGCCTTTTTCTTCCCTCCTCCAGAACCGGATAGTCACATGGCTACTATACTTCTCATCCCCGGCCTGCTCTGTGATGAATTCGTCTGGCAACCTGTTCAGACGGCACTGGGCGGCAAAGCCCATATCGCTGATTTATCCTCGCAAGACAGTCTGACAATCATGGCTGAGGATTGTCTGGCCCGGCTTGACGGGCCGCTGGTTGTTGCCGGTCATTCCATGGGCGCGCGGGTGGCCCTGGAAATGGCGCGCTTGGCCCCGTCTCGCATTGAGCGGCTGGCCCTGCTGGATACCGGTATTCATCCCTTGCGGCCGGGTGAGATTGAAAAAAGACGCGCGATGATCCAGCTGGCCTATGATCAGGGGATGGACGCTCTGGCTGAGGTCTGGCTGCCCGGCATGGTGTATGAGCCAAACCAGCAAAACCAGCAGCTGATGGACGGGTTGCGGGCTATGGTCTGTGCCAAGGATGCTGATTTGCACGCCCGCCAGATAAATGCGCTGATCACCCGCCCCGATGCCGAAGCCTATATCAGCCAGATAGAGATTCCCACCTTGTTGATGGTCGGCAGGCAGGATGCCTGGAGCCCGCCAGCCCAGCATGAACAGATGCGTGATCTGATGCCCCGGGCCAGGTTGGAAATCATTGAGGATGCTGGCCATTTTGCGCCGCTGGAACAGCCAGATGACCTGACTCCAACACTGGTCTCATTTCTGCTCCAGCAGCCCGGCGCTGCCGACCGCCTTGCCTAATGATCATCTGACAGGGCGGCAGTCAAATCAAGCACCACCTGTCTTTTTTCCTCACGAATAATTGCCACAGCCCGGGCCAGCGCAGCAGGCAGCTCAGCCCCGTCCTCTACCTTTTCCGCATGGGCATTTGAAGCCGCCGCAACCTGGCGGAAATCTGGCGAAGGCGCAAGGCTGGTCAGGGCCATCTGATTGGATTGGACAGCTGACCCTTTCGGATAGCCGCGCAGCACCGAGCGGCGCACCGCATTCCAGGAGGCATTATTCTTGATCAGTGTCAAAACCGGCAAGCTCAACGCCTCAGCCATCTGGTGACAGGCAACCGGATTGGCAAACATATAAGAGCCATCTCCCATACCGGCGATCACCAGCCGGTCACGATCAGCCATCTGCGCACCCAAAGCGGCTGGCAGGGCCCATCCCAAACCGCCCGAATGAGGATTGCCGAACAACCGGTTTGGCCCGGCCAGCTCCATATAACCTGCAAGCAGGCATAATTCACTGAAAGCAATCGCCCGGTCATCCATAATCTCGCTGACACAATGGCTGATCCATTCCGCACTCATCGGCCTGCCCGCGCCCTGTTCGGCCCGCCGTCTGGCCAGAGCCCGGCGCTGTTCCGATTGCTGGCTGAGCTTTTCCAGCCGCGCCCGGCAGGCGGCATTGCCAGACCCCATAATCGCTTCCAGCCCCTCAATAATGGCCAGCGGGTCGGCACCGATATTCAAATCGCTGCGATAGGAACGCACCGGCATTCTGGCAAAGAGCGGGTCTGGCCCCAGATGGATAATGCGGGCCTTTTCCGGCGGGGCCTGATTGAGCTCAATCCAGGGAACCGAGCTGTCCAGAACAAGAATCAGATCGGCCTCAGCGATTTTCGCGCCTGCCTGATAACCGGCCAGAACCGGGTCCGTGCTGGCCAAGAGGTTGCGCACGCAAAAAGGTTCCGCAACCGCGATGCCAAAACGGTTGCAAAAACGCGAGACAGCAGCTGAGAGCTTACCATGCGGGTCACCTCGTTGGCCGAGCAGCAGCGGGCTTTTTGCCTCTTTCAGCCAGCTGGCCAGCTGGTGCAGGCTGGCTGGATCCGGGACGGCGCGGCTGGTCGGCGGTTGCACAGTGATGGCGGCGGCCTGTTCTTCTTTAATCAGCTCGCCCAATGGTTCGCGCGGCAAGCTGAGATAAACAGGCCCTTGCGGGGCGGTTCTGGCGATGGCCATGGCACGGGACACAAGCGCAGTGCCCTGCTCAGGATAGCGCATCTCATAGGTATATTTAACAATATCCCGCACCATCCCGCTTTGGTCATACATTTCCTGACCATATTGAATGGGCGTCGCCCGTGCCCCGGCCCGGCCGGTCTCGGTTATTGGGGTGCGCCCAGACATCAACAGCAGCGGCACATTGTCAGAGGCCGCATTAATCGCCCCCATCACCGCATTGGCCAGCCCGACATTGACATGCACCATCACCGCCTGCGGACGGGCCGAAACAAGATAATAGCCATGTGCCATCCCCATCGCGACTGATTCATGCGGCACAGTAATCGGCTGCGGCAATTCAGCAGCGGACCGCTTGGCATAAGCCTCGATGATTGGCGGAAAATCTGTGCCGGCATTGGCGAATAAATAATCTACCCCATTTTCCTTCAAACTCAGCAGAACAGCCTCTGCTCCGTCTCCTGGAATTTTTGTTTTTCCGGCCATCTGCTTTCCTTATCGGCAAAATTGGAAAACTAACTTTTCCAAAAGCATCTTTACAGTTGATTTCTTCTGACTTTCTGCTCTTAGATAGATCTATAATCCCGATTATCGGGATTTCATCAATAAATATCTGCCATCTGGCTGGCAGATTTTTTTAGGAGGAAATGATGAAAAAATTGTTACTGAGCGTCATCGCCCTTGCGGGCATGGCCTTAAGCAGCATGGCCCAGGCCCAGAATGTCGGCATTGCGACTTCTAACCCGGGTTCGCTGTTCCATTCGATTGGCACATCGGTTGCCAATGCAGCCAACAAGAACGGCCTGAATACAACCATTCAGCCTGCGACAAGCCCAAATCAATTTATCCCCTTCATCAATTCAGGCGGGATTGAATTCGGCGTTGCCAATCTGCAGGAAGTGAATTACGCGATCACTGGCGAGGCTTGGTGGAACGGGCAGAAAAACGAAAATCTGCGGGTTGTCGCGCATCTGCAGCCGCTGGTTGAAGCTATTTTTGTGCGCAAGGATAGCAACATTATGAAAGTGAGCGATCTGAGAGGCAAGCCGATGACAGACGGCTATACCGCCCAGAATACGATTCTGCCACAGCTCTCTGCTTTTTACGCGACTGCCGGCATGACCCGTGATGATATTCAAAAGGTCTCTGTTGCCTCGGTGGTTGCCGGGGCCAACGCCTTTATCGCCGGTGATACAGTTGGCTTTATCTTTGCCCATGGGGCTGGCAAGGTGCGTGAAGCGGATGCTGCCGTTGGCGGCTTGCGTGCCCTGACTGTTGAAGATAGCAGCGCTGCGGCTCTGGCAGCAGCCCGCAAACATTGGCCGACTGCCTATTTCAAGGATATGAAGGCGGGCTCCATGCCGGGTATTCTGGAAGACGGCACCTATATTGCCTTCCCGCAAGTTGTCTTCACCCATGCCGGCGTGCCTGATGAAGTTGTCTATCAGATGGCCAAAGCCATGTCTGAGCAGGCCAAGGTGATGGGCGAGACCTTCCCGCCGATGCGCGCTTTCCGCCCGGCAGATATGAAGGGGGATCCGGGGGTCGCAAAATTCCACCCCGGAGCGCTGAAGTTCTTTAAGGAAGCCGGGCTGAACTAAGCCTTGGCAGAGGACGCAAAAACAATCGGGCGAAAGGCTTTCTTCGGCCTTTCGTCCCGCTATACCAAACCGCTGGCAGACCTGCTGGCGGCTGCTATGGTTCTGTTGGCTGCTGGCTGGGCTTTTTCCTTTCAGCGCCAGCTGGGCCTTGATCTCTATCCCCAGCAATATTACGCGGCGATTTTATTTTTTGTGCTGCCACTGGCCTATCTGGGACTACCTGCCCGCAAGGGGAGCGAGCGCGAGACAGTGCCCTTTTACGATATTTTACTGGCGCTGCTGGGAGCCGGAATCTGCGCCTATATCGCCATTTTATATCCAGCTTTGGTGCTAAAGATATTTGCGCGCACGCCAGATATCTGGATACCTGGATTGATATTGATTTTCCTGTTGCTGGAAGCCTTGCGGCGGGCGACGGGCTGGGCCTTGGTCATCATCATCGCCTGTTTTATTCTATATGCCTTATTTGGTGATATACTGCCCGGCCGACTGCAAGGACGGCCCCAATCCTGGCAATTACTGGCAGGCTATATGGCGGTTGACTCAAACGGAATTCTGGGGCTGCCCATATCGGTTGCCTCTACCGTGGTGATGGCCTTTATCCTGTTTGGCGTGCTGTTGGGCTTGAGCGGCGGATCCCGTTTCTTTACCGAGGCAGCTACCCTTGGCATGGGCCGTTTCCGGGGCGGGTCGATGAAAATAGCGGTGCTGGCTTCTGGCCTGTTCGGTTCGATTTCCGGCTCAGCCGTGGCCAATGTGGTTGGCACTGGCGTTGTCACCATCCCGATGATCAAGCGGGCAGGCTATCAGCCGCACCGGGCCGCAGCGATAGAAGCGGTTGCCTCAACCGGAGGCCAGCTGATGCCGCCAGTGATGGGGGCTTCAGCCTTTCTGATGGCAGAATTCCTGGCGATACCCTATTCCAATATTGTGCTGGCTGCGCTGGTCCCGGCACTGCTTTATTATCTGGCTCTATTTATGCAAGCAGATCTGGAAGCCGCCCGGCTGGGCATCAAGGCGATACCCAAAAAAGATATGCCAGCACCACGCAAGGTTTTGCTGGGTGTGCATTTCAGCCTGGCCTTTGCAGTGCTGATTTATTTGCTGTTCTGGAAAGGCTATCAGGCCGAAAGGGCAGCTCTTTGGGGGGCTGGTGTGCTGGTGATCAGCGCCTGGCTGTTTGGCTATCAGGGCGTGCGCCTGCGCCTCAGCCAACTTTTTGGGGCTCTGGCCAATGCTGGTCATGCGGTTGTCGAAATTCTGCTTATTTCAGCAGCATCCGGCGTGGTTATTGGGGTGTTGAATGTAACCGGTCTCAGCTTTAACCTGACCTATTTACTAGTTCAGATTGGCGGCGGCAATGTGTTTGCGCTGCTTGGCCTGTCCGCGGTTGTCTGTATCATTCTGGGCATGGGTCTGCCGACATTGGGGGTTTATGTGCTGCTGGCCGCGCTGGTCGCGCCGGCCTTGATTGAGGTGGGCATCAATCCAATAGCCGCGCATTTGTTTGTGCTTTATTTCGGCATGATGTCGATGATAACCCCGCCGATTGCCCTGGCCGCTTTTGCCGCTGCCGCGATTGCCAAAGCGCCGGCGATGGCAACCGGCTGGGCTGCTGTGCGGTTTGGCTGGTTGGCCTATTTGATCCCGCTGCTGTTTGTTTTTTCCCCGACCCTGCTATTGATCGGAGAGACAACAGAAATTGCCGTAGCGGTGCTGACTGCTGTCTTTGGTGTGTGGTTTGTCTCGATAGCGATGGCAGGTTTTCTGGTGCGACCCTTTGGCCTACTTCGGCGGCTGGTATTTGCCGCAGCTGGATTGCTCAGTCTGATACCGGCGAGCGCTTTTCCAGCAGCCAGCCAGACAGATATTATCGGAATTCTATTAGGGCTGCTGCTCGTCGGATATGAATTTTTCAGAGCCCGCCAGCAAAAGGAAAGCACATGACTGATACGCTTGCCAGTGCTGAGCGGCTGATTTCCATTTTGCTGCTATTCTCAGAAGAAAAGCCCGCCTGGAGTTCTGATCAGCTGATGAGGGCAACCGGCTATTCACGCACCTCCCTCTATCGCTATTTGAAGACGCTGAAAGATACCGGGCTGATTGTCTCGCTGCCGCAGCATGGCTATATGCTGGGGCCGCGCCTGACCGAGCTTGATTATCTTATGCAGCGGTCTGACCCGATTATTTTGCATGGTCGCCGATATTTGCGGGGGCTGGCTGAAAACATCCCCTGCTCAGCCTTTTTGACCAGATGGTATGAACAAAAAATTCTGTGTGTTGCTTCTGAGGTATCCGCTCCGCGGCCGCGTTCCAGCTATCCGCGCGGGCGGCCTATGCCGCTGGGCCGGGGGGCCATATCCAGAGCGATTCTGGCACATCTTCCCAAACGTCACCGCGCCGCCATGATTGCGCAGTATTTGCCCGATTTTCAGCAGCTAAAACTGGGCTTGGATATAGAGGAAGTAGAGGCGGTGTTTCGTCAGATAAGACGGCAGGGCTATGCCATTGCCTATGGTGAGGTAACCCCTGGTGTGGTCGGCATTGCCGCCCCTATTCTGGTTGCGCCCATGACGCCAGTAGCCGCGCTGTGTATTTCGCTGCAAGGCAAAGAAACCGCGGCCTCGCAGCTGCAGGATTTTGCCAAAAGCGTGCGCCGGTCAGCTGATGACATCAGCCAGATATTACAGAATCAGTTTGCGTCTGAAGGCCAAAGAGCTGGCGCGCGCGCCAGTCAGCTGGAAAAAGTTTGAGTTGTGAAAGGAAAAATAAGATGAAAAAAATTGATGCCTTTAACCATATTTGGCCGAAACCCTTTTTCGATGCGCTGATCGGTCATATTGGCGAAATGACAGACATCACCCTGCGGTCCGGGGCGGTTCCGATGATGACAGATCTGGATCGGCGTTTTGAAGTGATGGATATGTTTGGCCCGGATTACTGTCAGATTCTCTCGCTTGCCTCGCCGCCTTTTGAAAAATATGCCGACCCGGAAAATGCCTTGCGCCTTGGCCAGATCGGCTCAGACAGCATGGCTGATCTCTGCGCCCAATACCCGGACCGTTTTCCCGGTTTTATCGGCACCGCTGCGATGAGCAACCCGGCCAGTCTGGTGGCCGAGGCACAGCGCAATATTGAGGAGCTGGGCGCGCTGGGCATGCAGATTTTTACCAATGTGTCAGGCAAGCCGCTTGATCTGCCCGAATTTGAGCCGTTTTTTGATTATATGGCTCAGTCCGGCAAACCTGTTTGGATGCATCCGGCCCGCGGGGCAAATTTCCCCGATTATCTGAGCGAGTCACAATCTGAATATGAAATCTGGTGGACTTTCGGCTGGCCTTATGAAACCTCTGCGGCTATGGCCCGGCTGGTGTTTTCCGGTGTGTTTGACAAATTTCCCGGCCTGAAAATCATCACCCATCATGCGGGTGGCATGGTACCCTTTTTTGAAGGCCGGGTCGGGCCCGGCTGGGATCAGATGGGGGCGCGCACAACAGACCGGGATCTGGCAGCGGTCCGCAAGGGGCTGAAGCGTCCGCATCTTGATTATTTCAAGGAATTTTGTGCTGATACGGCCAGCTTTGGTTCAGCCAGAGCGATCAGCCATGCGGTCGAGTTTTTTGGCGAAGATCGTGTAGTGTTTGCCTCGGATGCGCCCTTTGATCCAGAAGGCGGGCCAATGTATATCCGTGAGACAATCGCCATTCTGGACAATCTGGATATTTCTGATGCGCTGCGCCAGAAAATCTATCAGGACAATATCTGTGAGCTGACCGGCCTGCAACTCTGATTAGCCTGCACCTTTGAGTGGCCGGGCAGCTGGCCGCTTTTTTTCAGGTGGTCAGAGACAGTGTCTGCATGCCGGTATAAGAGATTGTCTTTGGTGAGAGTGTCTGGGTGAATCGGGTGATATGTTCCTGAATCAACGCCTCAATGCGCAGCTGTGTGCTTTCATCAGGAAAGCGCCAGACAACGGTTGAGATATTCGGCGATTGTTTGTTACGATACGCCTCGAATGTTACGCCTTTGGTATCTTCCAATAATGAAGGCCAACGCGTCTGCAGAATCGATTCAAACAAATCACATTCTTCGGTAGAGGGAAAAGTCCTAATAAAGATTTTACAAATCATTTTCAAAACCCAACAAAACTTAGGGAAACCAGATGACTGATCTCAGAATTGCACTTCCGATATTTTTTAGCAAGCCAGTTGCAGCACGGGCCTTTAAGGTGGCCCTGATCGTCGGCATTATTCTGGCCTTCATTAACCATGGTGATTTGATTTTATCCGGTCAGCTGACCGCGGCTTGCTGGATCAAGATGCTGGCGACCTGTCTGGTGCCCTATACCGTGTCTTCTGTTACCGCTACGCTGGCCGCACTGGAAGCCAGGCAGCAGGGCTGACAGCCAAAGCCAACAAAGGATAAAAAGAGGCTAAAGCGGCTCTACCCGCACCGGTAATTTGCCGAACGCATGGATGGAATTGTTCATCGCCCGTTCCGTCTCACCGGCAATATGCCAGCACTTAACCCGGGTGCGCATCGCCTCAATCAAATTAACCATCTCGCGGCGGGCCAGATGTAGCCCCATACAGGTATGCACGCCAAAGCCGAAGCCGACATGCTTTCGCACCTTGCGGGTAATATCGAATTTATCCGGATTCTCAAAAACGCGCTCATCCCGGTTGGCCGCGCCATAGACAACCATTATCCGCCCTCCGTCCGGCAGATCAACACCGGACAGGCTGGTATCCTCATTTATATAGCGGGCAAAGGACCGGATGGGAGAGACCAGACGGACGATTTCCTCTACCGCATTGGGCACCAGCTCTGGATTGTTCTGCAAATATTCCCATTGCTGCGGATTATGGGCAAAGAAATAGGGAATATAGCCGGTGGCCGCGATGGTGGTATCCAGACTGGGGGCGATATAGTCACGCATCAGCTGGGCGGCTTCTTCTTCGGTGAAGCCATTTTCCGGGGCCAGATCAAAAATGCGGCGGGCCAGCCCACCTTCTTTCAGATATTTTGCCTGCCCATATTTATCCAGATAGGCGCGCAGCTCGACCAAATCCTCAAAGGCTTTTTTGCTGCGGGCATTATGGCCATCCATCAGATCAAAGGTCGCCGCCGCCCATTTCAGCATATTCTCGCGCCCGCTGTCATTCAGCCCGATCAGATCAATCACAATCGAATAGGGCAATATCTGGGCAAATTCCGACACGCCGTCAAATTCCTGCTTTTCCACCAGCCTGTCTGCCAGCGATTGCGCCGCGAGCCGGATATAATCTTCCAGCGGCTCAATATTTTTCGGCATCAGCGGGGTGGCGGTGATAGAGCGGCTGCGGCGATGGGCATCGCCATCAGAATTCACAGTGGACCCGACCAGTAATTTATTCACATCCTCACTAACCGAAATGCCGCGCCCGGAAATGAAAGTCTTGACCCGCTGCAACACCTCAACAACCTCAGCATGGCGCGCCACCGCATAGGCATTTTGCTGCGGCAACCAGATGACCGGGCCCAGCGCACGCATTTCAGCATAATAGGGGGCCGGATCCAGAATAAAATCATCCGCATAAAAATCCCGCTCATAAGTTGGTGCCTGCATTATCCCCTCCTTTTTATTTTTACTTTCTGGCCTTGGCATCAGAATGTTGGGCAGCCTGCAAGGCGCGCACAATGCCAGTGGTTTCATCTTGAATTTCATGGTAGCGCTTTTGGGCCAGCTCCAGCAGCTCATCCACCAGCCCCAGCAACTTGGTCACATCCTCAGCCGGCATGCCGTCCACCAGCCGCTGATTTTGATGATCGGCAAAATCTAGCCCTTTTTCCAGCACCGCCGCACCCGCCTCGGTCAGATGCAAGACACCGCCACGCCGCGGGCTACCAGTGCGCTGAACCAGCTCTTTTTCAATAAGCACGGAAATAATCCGGCTCATCTGGGCGGCGTCCAAAAAACTCTCCCGCGCCAGAACTGACACGGTTGCCATCCCCAGATAACCGATCGTTGCCAAGGTTCTGAATTCCCGCAAAGACAGATTCACATATCCGGAAATAAGGCGCTGGCCAATACGGTCATTCAGCGTGGCCACGCGCGATAATTTAAACACGATTAAGTCGCGGATATCCCTCGCATCACGGCGCTCCACGCCGGAGCCCGGCGCGGCCTGTCTGCCAGCTTGCATAATTGACTTTGTCATAAATCAGGACTTTATCATTGAACGAGATAGCTGTCCAGCCCATTGGCGTCCAGATTAGCCCAAATCAGCCGGTAAATCTGTCGGTGAATCAGGCGCTGAAACAGAGTTTGGATGAGAATTTGACTCAGGCCGGATTACGCCTGTTCAGGCTGGGCAGGCGGCAGCAGGCGGCGTTTTTTTCGGGACAGGAAAATTAGCACCAACACCAGAGCAGCCCCGGACAGGTTGGGCAGCCATTCCAGCGGCCAGAAACATAAAATCGCCGCCGCGGTGAAACCAAGCATGGCCAGCGGCCCGACAGGCCCTTCACTGTATTTCTGGATCACCGCATTGATGGCATAAATACCAAATAACGCAAAAAAGCCCAGCTGCAGCATTTCGGTAAAACTGCCGGAAATCATCGGCGTATAGGCAAACATCAGCGGCATGATATACAGCCCCTTGGCCAGCTTCCAGCTCTCAAACCCGGTTGCCATCGGGCGCGAGCCGGCAATGCCTGCCGCGGTAAAGGCGGCCAGACAGACGGGCGGGGTCACATTCGAATCCTGACTAAGCCAGAAAATGATCAAATGTGCAGACAGCAGAAAACTGGTCGCCACCGCCGGGTCAATCAGCACTGGCCGGATGGTCACCGCAACCTCAAACGGGATAGCCGCCACCAAATCCCAGGCCTCTGCCCGCGTCATCCCCTCTGCCACCTTCAGCGCGTTGGGATGCTCAACCAGAAAAAACAGCGCCGCCTTGGCCGGGTCGCTGATACCGGCGATCAGCTGCTCAACAACCAGCGTGTCAGAAAGGATGCCGGCCAGCGCCGGGGCCGTCAAAATCGCCAGGATGATATAGGCGGCTGTCACTGGCAAGCCCATCCCCAAAATCAGCGAGACCAGCCCGACCAGCACAATCGCTATCACCATGGAACCTTGTGACCATTGGGCAATCATCAGGGAAAAGCCGTTCCCCACCCCGCTGGTAACAATCGCATTATTCATAATCCCGATGGTTACCAGCAAAATCGCCGTCATCACCGAAGAGGTCACCCCGCTATTCAGCGCCTCGGCAATCTTCGCCGGACCCATATTCACCGGCTCAAAGCGGCTGTCTGGAGCCAGCCTTGCGACAAGGCTGGTGGCCCAGGAGGTAACAACCAGCGCAGCAATCGCCCAGCAGGCCGCATAGGCCGGCATCACGCCGCTGATCAAAAGCCATATCATCACCGCCAGCGGACAGATAAAGACCAGCCCGCCGGATAGCAGCTTTCCCATATCCACAGTCATGTCGATATCGGCATCCGCATCATGCTTGACCGCCTCAATGCGCACAACAAAGGCAACAGACAGGAAATAAAGCAAGGCCGGTATCACCGAAACCGCAACAATCGTAGCATAGGGAATCGCCGTATAGCTGGCCATAACAAAGGCCCCGGCCCCCATGATAGGCGGCATCAGCTGCCCGCCGGTTGAGGCCGCCGCCTCTACTCCAGCTGCAAATTGCGGGCGAAAGCCATTGGCTTTCATCAACGGGATGGTGATCACTCCGGTTGAGGCGGTATTGGCTACAGCTGAGCCGGAAATCGTGCCGGTCAGAGCTGAGGAAAGCACCGCAACAAAAGCCGCCCCGCCCTTAATGCGCCCGGCCACAATCTTGGCCAGCTCAATGACAAAATTACTGGCACCGGAGGCGACCAGAAAGCCGCCAAATATCATAAACAGGGTAATATTGGTTGAGGAAATACTGGCCAGAATACCAAACAGCCCCTCATCATTATACATGGTTCGGAACAGCACATCATCAGGCGGCAGGCTGGCAGCGCGGAAAATGCCCGGCAGATAGCTGCCCAGAAACAGGATGTAGCACAGGGCCAGAATAACCAGAATTGGAATAACCCAGCCAGCCACCCGCCGCGAGAGATCAATCGCTGCGATAATCAGGATAATGCCTGCCGCCCAATCAACCGGTGTCAGCTGCCAGGCCTGGCCCGTCACCGACAAGGTGCGCTCATAAATGCCGTCTTCTGCCCAGGCCACCCAAAGCGCCGAGGCCGCCACCAGCAATCCGTAAGCCAGCGCAAGGGGAAAGCCAAACCGGCTCAGTTTGCGGTTTTTGAAAGGGCTGTAAAGAACCGAGCCCAAAAAGGCAAAACCGGCAAAATGTATCGCATTTTGCCAGCGCCCGGGTTCAATCAGATACACATTGGTCAGGATATGCCAGAGACCGAAAAGGACCGCAAAACCGACCAGAATCGTTGCGCGAAAGCGGGCCTCGCCTGCTCCCGGCTTGTCTTCAAAAGGTATGGCTTGCTTTGCATTCATGCGTCAATCCACAGCCTTGGCAAAGCCGGGCAGCAACACCATCAGATGGCCCTGCTGCCCCAGCCTTTCATCAGTTTTTCAGCCATGCCGGAATGGTCAGCCCAACTTCTTCATAATAGCGCTGGGCACCGGGATGCAACGGCACTGGCAGACCAGCCATGGCTTTTTCCACTGCCATCGCCTTGGTGGCCGGGTGGATAGCCTGCAGGAAAGGCAGGTTCTCATACATGGTCTTGGTCAGCAGATAGACATGATTCTCATCCACGCTTGCATTCACCGCCAAAAAATTCGGCTGGGCAATGGTGGAAATATCCTTGGTCTGGCCCGGATAGGTGCCGGCCGCGATGGTATAGGGCACCCACAGGTTACGCCCGCCATCCATCTTTGCCAGCTCGTCTGCGGTAACATCCAGAATGGCGAATTTGCCACTATTGCCAGCGAACAGCTGGGTCAGCGCACCGGTTGGCGGGCCAGACGGAATACCGGCCGCTTCGATCTGGCCATTGGCCAGCGCTTCGGCAGTCGGGCCATAGCCCGCAAAGACCAGATCAAAATCATTATCCATATCAAGGCCAAGGCCGGTCAGCAGCACACGGTTTGACCCAATAGTGCCGGAATTCTTTGACCCCATCCCGGCAGCGGCCCCTTTCAGGGCAACCAGGTCGGCCATGGTTCCGCTGGATACCTTGCCAGCCGGAATGACAAATTGTTCCACATTCTGCCAGAGCATGGAAACCGAGCGCAGATTTTTCTGCGGCTCAGAAACCGGGCCTGTGCCGGTCGCGGCATAAGAGCCAAACAGCCCCTGCAAAATGGCAAAATCAGCCGTTCCTGCGCCAAGGGCCTGCACATTTGCGCCAGAGCCGGCAGAATTCACAGCGGTCAGCGAGAATTTCTGTTTCGGCAGCAGCTTCACCTTGGACAGGGTCGCGATAGCTGTCCCCACCGGGTGATAGGTGCCGCCAGTTGAGGCGGTGTTCAATACATAGTCTGCATTCTGGGCCCGTGCCGAGCCAGATGCGACAATGGCCAGGGCCGCGGCGGCAAAGGCCGCCAGAGCAAATTTTTTCATTTTGTTTCCTCCGTTCATTGGATGGCGCAAATGCTAGTTCAGCAAAAGGCTATTCTTGTTACGCACAATATCAATAAACGGGTCATTAGGGGTTGATTTGCCGCGGGACCCGCAGCCAGCCTCATGCAGGGGCCGAGCCGTCCGGCTTTTTGATAGAGCCGGTATCAGGCAGTCTCTTATCCAGAATTTCAATGAATTTGCGAACTTTCAGGGGCAAGAAGCGCTTATCCGGATAAATTGCGTAAATCCCCATTTCCGGAGTGATCTGATAGTCCGGGATCAGCTGTATCAGCGCCCCTGACTGAATGAGGCCGGCACAGGCAAAGACCGGCATTCGGGCATAGCCAATCCCCTGCAGCGTAGCTGCCAGCATCATGCCCAGACTGTTTGAATAAACGCTTGGCCGCATGGCAAGTGAGCCATCCCGCCCGGCCGTATCCCGATAAGTCAGGAGCGGGCCTGAGGAGGCACCGGAATATACAACAGAAGGCAGCCCCTCCAATTGTTCGGGCGTTTGCGGCAAACCATATTTTTTCACAAATGCCGGGCTGGCGCAGACCAGCCCCGGACAGTCACACAATCTTTTAGCAATCAGGCCGGAATCCTCCAGCGCACCTATACGGATCACCAGGTCATACCCCTCTTCCACCAGATGCACCCGCTTGTCGGTAAATTCTGCATCCACGACGACATCCGGATAAAGGGCAGCATATTCAGCTATCGGCCTGACCAGAAACCGCTCGCCAAACGCCATCGGCGCATTGACCCGCAAGCGGCCTGACGGGCGCTCATGGCCTTCTGCCAGCTTTTCCAGCAAGGCAGAAATTTCATCATCCCCGCGATTGAGCGTATCATAAAGCTGCTTGCCAGCTTCAGCAAGCACCACATTGCCGCTGCGGGCGGTCCGTTACCGGAAAATGTATGGGATGGCACGCCTTGAGCGAGGAAGAATACAAGGAAAAAAAGGCAGAATATG